>JANMTJ010000654.1:0-7982 GCA_031390295.1 Oleiharenicola sp. | reverse complement strand
CCGAGGTTGGCGGGCGCGGGTTTCTTGGCCGCGAGATCCTCGACCGTCTCAAGGGTGGTCAGGCCCACGAGGTCGGCGGGCACCCGGCCGTCGTCGAGATATTTGCCGTCGTCACCCACCGGGCAGTAGATCTCCAGCTTGTATTTGAGCCCGGTGAGATAGTCCTCCGCGCCGTGACCGGGAGCGGTGTGGACGCAGCCCGTGCCACTGTCGGTTGTGACGTAGTCGGCGAGCACGACCGGGGAGGCGCGGTCGATGAAGGGATGGCGGGCGTGCAGCTTCTCGAGCTTCGCCCCGGGCACCGTATGCACTATGGCCGATGGCATTATCTCGAGCTTAGCCGCCGTTGCGACGGTGCTGATCAGAGTTAAAGCGACAATGATTCGCTCGATGCCGAGATCGACGACCGCATACTCCACCAATGGATTCAGCGCGATCGCGAGGTTGGCGGGGATGGTCCAGGGGGTGGTCGTCCAGATCAGGATGTAGAGCGGCTTGTCGGTCGGCAGGCCGAACTTCTTCGCTTCTTCCACCGGCACGAGGAACTTCACCCAGATGGCGATCGAGGTGTGGTCCTTGTATTCGATCTCGGCCTCGGCGAGGGCGGTCTCGAAGGGGATCGACCAATACACGGGTTTCTTGCTGCGGTAGACGAGACCCTGCTCGACGAATGCGGCGAAGGTGCGGAGGACATCGGCCTCGAAGGCGGGGGCCTTGGTCCTGTATTGGTTGGCCCAGTCGGCGAGGACGCCGAGTCGCTTGAACTGCGCGGTCTGCTTGGCGATCCAACTTTCGGAGAATTCGTCGCACTTGGCCCGGAGCTCGGCGGTGGTGAGGGTGAGCTTCTTTTCCCGGATCTCTTGCGAAACCTTCTGCTCGATGGGCAGGCCATGGCAGTCCCAACCGGGCACGTAAGGCGTACGGAAGCCGCGCATCGACTTGTAGCGGTTGACGAAATCCTTGAGCGACTTGTTCAACGCAGTGCCGATATGGACATCGCCGTTGGTGAAAGGCGGACCGTCGTGGAGGACGAAGGCGCCTTTGGGGCGGTTGGCGAGTTTCGCCTGGATTTTGCCGTACAGACCGAGCTTCTCCCAATGGGCGACCCGGCCCGGCTCGCGTTGCACCAGTCCCGCCCGCATCGGGAAATCGGTCTTGGGGAGCAGCAGCGTGTCTTTCAGGTCTTGGGCCATGGAAATAAAAGCGCCGGAAGCTACTCCACGGGGGAGGCGAGTCAAGGGGCTAGACCGACTATAAATTTCCGGCATCCCGCAGGGGGCAACCGGAGCCAAACGTCAGGCTTTGGCGATGTATTCCGTGACCGTCCGCGCGAGCCGGCCGCCGCTTTTCACGCAATCCGGCACCGAGATGCCATCGCGGGCGTTGCCACCGATGAACAGGCCGGCGTGGCGGGTTTCGAGGGTGGTGATCTGATCCAGCCAGCGTTCATAGCCGGGGACATACTGCGGGATGGCCCGGGGCCACTGGCTGTGCCGCATAAAGACGGGGGCGCCCGTGGCGCCGACCAGATCGCGCAAATCACGATCAATCTTGGCCAGCAGATCCGCGCCAGACAAGTGGGCATGCGCGGGCTGACGGCTGCCACCGGCGAACACGGTCAGGCAGACGTGTCCGGCTGGTGCGCGGTCGGGAAACAGACTGGAAGAAAAAAGGATGCCGAGCACATCGCGGTGCTCGACGGCCGGGACCAGACCGCCAAAGCCGTCCAGCGGGTGCGTCAGCTGTTCACGCCGGTAACCAAGGAAGAGCGACGCGACGGGCGGGTGAATGATGTTTTCCAGGGAAGCCAGCGGGCGCTCGCCCAACGTGCCGAACGTCAGCTGGGCCAGGCCGCCGGCGGGCACGGCCAGCACCACGGCATCGAACTCGCCCGAGGCGCTCTGGCCATCCTGCTTCCAGACGAGCCGGTGCGGCCGGCCCGGCAGGATGGTCTCGACGGTCACGCCCAACCGCAGCGATCCGGCTGGCAGGCGCGCGGCAAGGGTGTCGGTGAGGGTCTGGAGCCCGCGGCGGAAGGAGATGAGGGGCGCCACGCCCCCTTCGCCCTTCGCCTTCCTGGCCTTGGCCCCCGCGATCATGCCGCGGATCAGCGAGCCATGGGAGCGTTCGGCCTGCCAGAGCGCGGGGAAGGCATGCCGCACGGAAAGTTTCTCGGGATCGCCGGCATAGATGCCGGCGATGAGGGGATTCACCGCATAGTCGAGCAACTCCTGGGTGAAGTGCGAGCGGACGAGTTCAGCCAGGCTGATATCGGAGGTCCGGATGCGCGGGCGGGTGAACAGTTCGGTGAGCAGCGAGAGCTTGGTGCGTGCACCGAAAAGTGGTGAACCGATCAGGGAGGTCGGGGACGACGGCACGGCCACGAAACGGCCGCCGCGCACGATGTAGCGGCGCTTGGCGAGTGCGTTGGCGTGAACCAATTCGGACTCAAGCCCGAGGTCGCGCACGAGCTGCTTCAACTCGATGGAGCCGTATTGGAGGGAGTTGGGTCCGGCCTCGATGAGCCAGCCCTGGTCGGGTATGGAACGGATCGAGCCGCCGGGCTGGCTGGCGCGCTCGAGCACCGTGACTTGAAATCCCTGCTCGTGCAGGCGTACGGCCGCCGTGAGGCCCGTGATACCGGCCCCGACGATGGCGACATGCGTGGATTTACGGTCGGTCATCTGGTTGGCAAGATACAGGCATGGCGCATGGCTTGCTGCGCAAATCTTGGCCAGGATTGGGCCTAAACCGCCTTACTTCCATGTGGTGACGGTATCAACCAGCGCTTCCATGCACTCGATCTTGGCCTCGGGCATGATGCCGTGACCGAGGTTGAAGATGTGACCGCGGGCACCGCGCATGGTTTCGAGGAGGCGGGTGGCCTCGGTGCGGACGATTTCCGGGGTCGTGTTCATCAGCACGGGGTCGAGGTTGCCCTGCAACGCGACGTTGTCGGGCACGAGCCGCCGGACCACGCCGAGATCGACGGTCCAGTCCACCCCGAGCACGCGGGCGCCACTGAACGCCATGTCGGTGAGCTGGGAGGGCACGCCCTTGGCGTAGAGGATGACGGGGAAATCCTTGGGCAGCTCCGCAATGATTTCGCGCATCCAGCGCAGGGAGGCGGCTTCGTAATCCTGTCCGGCAATGATGCCGCCCCAGGAATCGAAAACCTGGATGGCATCAACCCCGGCGCTGATCTGCAGCTTGAAATACTCGATGAGCGCGGCGGTGAGCTTCTCCATCAGGGCGTTGAAGAAGGGTCGGTCGGTGTAGAAGAGCTGCTTGATGCGGCTGAAGTCCTCGGAGCTGCCGCCCTCGACCATATAGGTGGCGAGGGTCCACGGGGCGCCGCCGAAGCCGAGCAGGGCCTTTTCCCCCTTCAGCTCGGTCTTCACGAGCTTCAGGGCCTGCGCGACGTAATCGAGGTGGAACGGCACGCCGACCGTGTCGAGCCGGTCGAGCTGGGCGCGGGTGTCGAGCCGGAAGTCCATGGCGATGCCACCCTCGTCGCGGAACTTGTAGCCCTGGCCGAGCGCCTCGTGAATGACGAGGATGTCGGAAAAGATGATGGCGGCATCGAGGTCAAACCGGCGCAGCGGTTGCATCGTGACCTCCGCGGCGAGCTCGGGGGTCTTGACCATCTCGAGGAAGGAGGACTTGGCCTTGAGGGCGCGGTATTCCGGCAGGTAGCGGCCGGCCTGGCGCATGACCCAGACGGGCGGCCGGTCGAGGGGGGAGCAGGCGCAGGCGGAAAGGAAACGTTCGCGGGAGGTCATACGGAAAGATTGGCCCAATCACGGGGTTGGAGAAAATGCTCGTAAAGCCTGGCCTCGGGGGTGCCCGGGTCCGGCTTCCAGTCGTAGCGCCAGGCCGCCAGCGGGGGCAACGACATCAAAATGGATTCGGTGCGACCGCCGCTCTGGAGGCCAAAGTGCGTGCCGCGGTCCCAGACGAGGTTGAATTCGACATAGCGGCCCCGGCGGTAGAGCTGGAAGTCGCGTTCGCGCTGGCCGTGCGGGTGCCGCTTGCGCCGGTGCACAATCGGCTGGTAGGCGGGCAGGAAGGCATCACCCACATGGCGCATCAGGGCGAAGCAACGCTCGAAGCCGGCCTCGTTGAAATCGTCGAAGAAGATGCCGCCGATACCGCGGGGCTCACCGCGATGCTTGAGGAAAAAGTAGTCGTCGCACCATTGCTTGAACCGCGGGTAGAGCTCGGGGCCGCAGGCGCCGCGGGCGGTGCGGTGCCAGTGGACGGCGTCCTCGTCGAAGCCGTAATAAGGCGTGAGATCGAAGCCGCCGCCGAACCACCAGGTGTCGCCGGCCTGGAAGAAACGGACATTGGCATGGCTGGTCGGGACGTAGGGATTGCGGGGATGGATGACCAGCGAGACCCCTAGGGCGTCATAAGGCCGGCCGGCCAGTTCCGGCCGGTTGGCCGTGGCGGAGGGGGGCAGGGTGGCGCCGGAGACGTGGGAAAAGCCCACGCCGGCCTTCTCGAACACCGTGCCTTCACTCAGGACCCGAGAGCGGCCGCCACCACCCTTGGTCGCCTCTGGCGCCGCCGAAGGCGGGTAAACCTCGGTGCGGGTCCACTTGTCCTCCTGAAACCGGGCTTTGCCCTCCTCCTGCTCCAGCGCCGCGCAAATGGAGTCCTGCAGGGCCAGCAGGTAGGAGCGGACGGCGTTGAGGTCGGGAGGCATGGCTGGGTAAGCCATCAGGTAGCCACAAAGCGGCCCGGAAATACATGATAAATCTCCGCCGGCTTGGACCTTGCGGGGAACAGACATCCGGACAGCCTGTCCCACGGGAGGAAGCTTCAACCCCCCTTACACCCCATGAAGTCCTTCGTGCGCATTGGAACGTGCCTTATCGCACTCGGCGTTGCCGGGTTGCTGGCTGGCTGTGCCAGTCATCGTTCATCTGGCACCGCCCAGCGGGCAGCCCGTGATTTCGAGGTGGTGGAAACCAACTCGAAACATCTGCTGACTCCGCAGGAAATGGAGCATCTGCGACACGAGGTGGCCAAATTCCTGGAGAAGGAGGGAGCTGTGGCCAGCGGGGACTACTACGTGAAGATCTTCCTGGCGCCCGACAAGGACGGCTTGTCGACGGAATGGGTGGTCGTGCGGTTCACCCGCGATACGGAAATGCGCTACTCACTGCTGGGATCCTATGCCGCGAATTCCTACAACACCCGGAGCTACGCCTCTTACAATTATTATCCCTACGGCTACGACAATTTCGGCCGGATCTCATTTCAGTACTACGACGACCCCTTCTACGGCAGCCACTATTACTTTCCCCCGCGCAACCGTCACAACCGTGACCGGGATCACGACCGGGGCAAAGACCATGGTCGCGACCGCGACCGGGATAAGGATCGCGACGGTGATCATGCGCGGCCACCGGTACAGGGCAGATTCAAGCCGATACCCGCGGTTGAATCGTCGCCGGTGACGCGCACCCGCCGGGACGGCAATTCAGGGGAGCGCAACGACCAGTCTGGCGACAACAACTTCCGTCATCGCACCGGAACACCCGGGCGTCCGGCGGAGCGCAATCGTGATCCGGCAACCAGTTCCACCGCCCGGAGTGAATCGCCCCGGAACGAGTCGTCGGCCCGAAATGACAGCAACCGCGGCCGCGACCAGGGTTACCCACGGCATGGCGGAGCCCCTGTCGGCCAGAGCGAGCGCTCGACGGAATCCCGCCGGGATTCAGGATCCGCCTCTCCCGTCCGGAGCGAATCGCCGGCCCGGAGTGAATCGTCTTCGCGGAGCAGCACGTATACGCCCACCGCATCACGCTCGGAATCCAGCCCAAGCAGCAACCGTTCAGAGCCCAGTTATTCAGCGCCCGCCCGCTCGGAGTCCAGCAGCCGCAGCGTCGAATCGACCCAGAGCCCGAAGGAATCCAATCAAGCGGAGGCACAGCGCCAACGCCTGGAATAACCGGTCAGCTCACTTGTGCGGAATTGACTTCCGCTTGGATTTTTTCCGCTGCGGCATGACGCCGAGGCGTGGGTCGCGGTGGCGGGCCAGGGCCACCAGCCGGGTTGCCAGCGGCTCGAAACCGTCGGCGGTCTCGGGCAGGTAGAGCCACTTGGGCAGGATCGGGTGAGGGGCCAACACAGGGAATTCGGTTAACAGAGCCGGGTGTTGGGCGTGGTCCGTGCAAACGAGCACACCGCGCCATGGCTCCTCACCCGCGCAGAAACAGAGCATGAGCTTGCCATCAAGGTAGGCGGCCTTCGCGCCGAACATCGAACGGAGGACAAACGTGGCATCGACCTCCAGCGGTTCCCACAGCCACTCGTAGCGGTGCGGCTGGCGGGCTTTGGCCGGGGGTTTATCGAAGCGGGCGCGCATGGTGCCGCGAGTCAACCGGGCTTCGTGTCCGCCAGATAAAACCGGTAGAGATCCTCCACTTTCTGCCGCGCCCACGGGGTGCGACGGAGGAACTGCAGGCTGGATTTGATGCTGGGGTCGAAGTTGAAGCAGCGGATATCGATGCGCCGGCCCATCTCGGCCCAGCCGTAGTGAGCGACGAGTTGCGTGAGGATCGCCTCCAGGGTGACACCGTGCAGCGGATCCTTCGAAATCATGCCGGCAAGGTTGGGTAGGCTGCGCCCAAGGGCAAGTCACAGAAGGTATTCATAGTAGATAAACGGAACGCCGCGATACTTGGCGCAGCCGGTCTCGCGGAAGCCGCATTTTGCGTAGAACGGTCCCGCCCCGGCGACCGGGTGATCGTAGGCCTCGAGGAATATGGCGTCGGCCGGGAAACGCTTTGCGATGGCCACGGTCTCGTCCAGGCAGGCGCGGCCGATTCCCTGTCCCTGCAGATCGGGCGCGACCACCATTGATACGAGATAGAGCGGCCGGGCCACTGGGGTGAAATATTTGCGTTTTATGGCCCACGGTTTTTTGGTCAGCAGATTCAGCGCAGCGATGATCCTGCCGCCGCGGCGAGCCACATAGAGATTGCCTTTACGCATGGCGGAGCGAATGCCGCGGGCGGTGCATCGGCCGAACCAGAACCCGTGGCCGTGCTGGCGGGCCAGGTCATCGGAGACGGCGTTGCGCAGGGCGGCAATGGCCCCGGCGTCCGCCACGGTCGCGGTCTGCAGCTTCAGGCGCATGAGGGAAAGAAATGCAACTATACCACGAAGGACACGATGAAACACGAAGGGAAAGCAGAACAAACCCCAATCAATTTACCACGGATAACACGGATCAAACGGATATGATCATCCGGGTATATCAGTGAAATCCGTGGTCAAAACGGTTCGATTGTTTAGTGGATGCCGAGCAGGAGTTCGGCCGTGGCCTCGGGCTGGCGCCAGTTGGGTACGTGGTCCGCTTCCATGATCAGCACAGGCCAGCCGCGGGCCCGGGCGCGTTCGGACGAGGGGAAGAAGGTGTCGTCCTCGGGTTTCTTGCCGGGGTCCACGGTGAGGATGTAGGTCACGGGGACCTTGGCTCCGGCCGGGTTCTTCAGGGCAATGGGATCGGTGAAGGTCTTGAGCGGGTGGGGGACGTCCTTGGGGAAGGGTTTGTCGGGCTTGACCCAGGACGGGATGATGAAGCCGTCCTTGCTCATCTTCTCGATGTCCATGGCGCCCGTCTTGCGGATGGTCATGACACTTTCGCCGTTCTCGGGGAGAAAGGCGTCGAGGTAGATGAGCCGGCTGAGGCGTTCGGGGATGCGGTCGGCCACGCCGGTGATGACCATGCCGCCGTAACTGTGACCGAGCAGAATGACTTCGTGCAGGTCCTCGAAGAGGATGAGATTGACGATGTCGTCGATGTGCGTGGCGAGTCCGATGTCGGTCCGGGCCGTGTTGAAGTGCTCGCCGAGACCGCTCAGCGAAGGGCGATAAACCTTCCAGCCCTTCGCCTCGAGGAGCGGGGACACCTTCTGCATCTGCCAGCCACCGGCCCATGCGCCATGCACGCTGACGAGCACCGGCTG
>JANMTJ010000271.1:0-1537 GCA_031390295.1 Oleiharenicola sp. | reverse complement strand
CCGCTCGCCGTCCGCGAGAAACTTGCGCTCGACACCGCCCGCGCCGCCGAGCTTGCCGCCCGGCTGCAGCAGACCCCGGGCGTCACCGAGTTCGCCCTGCTCAACACCTGCAACCGGGTCGAGCTCTATGGCGTGGCCCGCGGATCCGAGCCGCTCACCTCCCTGCGCACCGCCTTCGCCGAGACCATCGGCTGCGCGCCGACCGACCTGGATGGGGTGCTGCATCTGCGTCAGAACCACGAGGCCATCGCTCACCTCTTCTCCGTCGCGGCCGGGCTCGACTCACAGATTGTCGGCGAGACCGAGGTGCTCGGCCAGGTGAAGGCAGCCTACGACACCGCCCTCGCCCGGCGCTGGACTGGTCCGGTGCTCAACCGCGTTTTCCAGAAGACCTTCCAGGCGGCCAAGCATGTCCGCACGCACACCGGCATCGGCGCGGGCCAGATCAGCATCGCCAGCGTCGCCGTGGACCTGGCCGGCAAAATTTTCGGCGACCTCGCCCCGGTGAACATCCTCGTCGTCGGCGCCGGCGACATCGGGCTCAAGACCGTGCAGGCCTTCCAGAGCCGCGGGGCCAAGACCATCACCGTCGCCAGCCGCACGCTTTCCAAGGCCGAAGAGGCCGCCGCCTCGGCCGGCGGCTGGGCCGCGAGCATGGCCGAGCTGCCCGAGGTCCTCGCCTCGGCCGACATCGTGGCCAGTTCCACTTCCGCCCCCGGCATCGTCGTCGGCCGCGAACTGGTGGCCGCCGCGATGAAGCGACGCGCTGCCCGGCCGCTCTTTCTCATCGACCTGGCCCTGCCGCGCGACATCGATCCGGCCGCCGCGGAACTGGCCAACGTGTTTCTCTACAATCTCGACGACCTCGCCAGCATCGCCGAAGGGAACCTCAGCCAGCGCGAGGCGGAAGTCGCCCGCTGCCGGGCCATCCTTGCCGAACGCACCGCAGCTCTGTGGCCGCAGGTGGTGCAGCGCTTGAATACTCCGAGTTGATTTGGCTTCGCCGGCTCTGGCCTGGACTGTAGGGCCGGCGCTGGTCGCCGGGCCGGGTTAAGGTTCGCCGGCAAGCGGCGACCCTACATGCCCAGCTGCCGCTCCATCCACTCCACCACGGATCCGTTGGTCGGTTGGGTCAGCAGGGCCCGCAATTTGGCCGCCAGCATCTGCGTCCGCTCCTGCCGGTCCGGATCCTCGAGGCAGGCGCGCAATTCCGCGGCCAGGGCGGGCGGCTTGGCCGCGCCCTGGATATACTCCGGATACATCGGTTCCTTGAGCAGCAGGTTGGCGATGCCGATGAACCCCACCTTGACCAGCAGCCGGCCGAGCCAATAGGTCAGGAAATCGGTCTTGTAGGTCAGTGCGCCGGGGATGCCGGCCAGTGCACAGTGCATCGACATCGTGCCGCTTGCGGTCAGCACCGCCGACGCCGCCACGGGTCCGCCCGCGCCATGCGTCGATTGCAGACGAATGTCGCCTGACCGGTCGCATTGCTCCAGCGTGGCCCTGATTTCCTCGCTGGGATAAAGGACCACCGCCG
>JANMTJ010000634.1:0-2921 GCA_031390295.1 Oleiharenicola sp. | reverse complement strand
GTCACGATGTACGCGATGGTTCACGTCAAACTGTCCGGTTGATCTCTTGATACCTGGGCTAGATCAGTGTGCAATTGTCAAAGAATTTGTAGAGCAAGGAATAGGAAGCACACCGATTTGTGTCCGAGCGCGAATACCGGTCACAGGTCATCGCACCAGCACAACAACGAACCACTCGCCCAGTCGTCAATCAAACTCACGCAGAACACTGCTCTCACGGCTTCCGCGCGAACTCCACCCACTCGCCTTTCTTGTTGAGCGCCTTCACCCGCCACCCATTCTCCAGCCAGGTCAAAGCTTGCGAATGTGTGGTGCCCTCGCTTGCATCACGCCACTACGGGTCGTGCTTTCGCGCCGATGGCGGCAACGATTCACCGATGATCTCTTCGATCTTTCCAAACGCCAGCCTGACCTCGTTGGTCGTTGTCAAGGCCGGAACCAAATGTCCGAAAAACGCCGGAATGAAATGTCCGCTTTTCGCCGGTCGAAAAGTCCGATCTTCACCGATTAGCTTTGGCTCATCTTCCTCCTTTTTTGTTCGGAAACCTGCCGTCCGTTAGGGCCCCAAGGTGAGCATACCGCTGACGGCCCCGGCAGCCCGTCGGCGCATTGTCATTCGCTGGCTTCCGGCGCGGCGGCTGGCGCTCGGCCCAGTAGGCCCGCCTTGCGCTTCTCCTTCAGCCGGAAACTGTCGCCCTTGATGTTGATCGTCGCCGACTGGTGCAGCAGGCGATCCAGAATGGCCGTCGCCAGGACCGGATCGCCGAACACCTCCCCCCAGTCCACGAAGCCCTTGTTGCTGGTCACGATCAGGCTGGCCCGTTCGTAGCGCCGGGACAGCAGCCGAAAGAACAGGCTCGCGTCATCCCGGCTGAGCGGCAGGTAACCAATCTCGTCCAGGATGAGGAGCTTCGGATACGCCAACTGCTGGAGCGTCCGGTCAAGTCGGTTCTCGTGACGTGCCCGCACCAGGCGGGTCATCAGCGTTTCCAGAGTGAGAAAGAGGACGGTGTAGCCCGCCTCGACCGCCTTGACCCCAAGCGCAACTGCCAGATGGGTTTTTCCAACGCCCGGCGGCCCAAGCAAAACCACGTTGTGCGCGCGCTCGACAAACGCCAGGCCGCTCAGTTCACGCACCAGCTTGCGATCGACGCTGGGCTGGAAGTCGAAGTCGAACTGTTCCATGGTCTTGATCCACGGAAATCGGGCCAGCTTGAGGCGGGCTTGGATCCCGCGCTGGTGGCGCCCGCTCCATTCCGTCTCCAGCGCCTCGGCCAGAAACTCTCGGTAGTTCATCTCGCGCTGGGTGGCGCTCTCGCAGATGGCGTCCAGGCGCGTCTCGAGGTGCTCGAGTTTCATCCGTTCGAGCAGGACCGTCAGCTCCATGATGAAACCTCCGACTGGGTGGCTTCCGTATACACCGCCAAGGGGCGCTTCTCCACCACCGCACGGTGACCGAGCGTCTTCGCCCACAGTTCATTGTGATGGGCCGCCACGGTCTGCCAGCCTGCGCTGTATGGCCGTAAGGTATGCCGGGCGATTAGCGCATCGTCGCCATACACCCGCAACTCGCCGTCCAGACCGATCCGCACCACTACCGGCTTGCCCGCCCATTCAGCCGGCACGCTGTAACGATTCGCGCGCACCTCGATGTAGGCGTCCCAATGCGCCTGACGCGTCTCGCGGTAGCTCGTGTCATACCGCTCTGCGGGCAGCGCCAGAAGCTCCGGCCGCTCGCGCTCGAAGCGCTCTGCCACGAGCTCATGCACGGTCCCGTGCTGGCGCTGGTCGGCCTCCTCGCGCAGCCACTTCTCAGCCAACTGATTCATCTGTTCCCAAGTCTCGAACGACCGGTAGCGGACGAAGAAGTTGTGCTTGATGTAGCTCACCATCCGCTCGTCCTTGCCCTTCGTGCGCGCCCGATATGGCTTGCACGCCTTTGGCCGGGTGCCCAGGTGCCGGGTGAAGTCCACGAACCGCTCCTGAAATACGGCCCCCTCCTGGGGGTGCGCCAGCACCGCCACCTTCTGGTTGTCCACAACCAAGTCCTGGGTGACTCCCCCAAAGTAGACGAAGCTGCGCTGGATCGCCTCGCAGGTGTGCTCGCTGTCCTCCGAATCCGTACACCAGAAGTGGAATCGCCGCGAGTAACCCAACGTGTTTGCGCAGAAATGCGCCACGATTGCCTGGCCACCGATCACCGTCATGATCTCGCCCCAGTCCGACTGCATCTGCTTCCCCGGCTCGGTCTCGAAGCGCACCGTTACCCGCCCCGACCGGAGTGTCCGTTTCGGTTGGATGTATTCCCGCACCAGGGTTCGACTGCCGGTGTAGCCTGCTCCCTGGATCTCGCGCAAGATGACCGCGGCGTTCCACACCCCGACCGACAGCAGCGCATCCACCTTGCCCTTGAACGGCTCCAGCTTACTGCCGCGCGGCGGTTGCTCTCGCTTCGGTGGCCCGCCCCGTCTCAAGGCCCGCCGGACCGTTCGATCGCTGACTCCCAGTTCCTGCGCGATGTCCTTCTGGAACACCCCGCGTTCTGCCAATGTCTCGATTTTCACAAACGCCTCCAACTTGATCATGCTGATGCCCTCCTTGGCGGAGGACATTGTGGACGGCGAAAACCGGACTTTTCAAACCGGCGAATTCAGGACATTATGGCCCGGCCCTGACAAGCGCATCAAGGCCTTTGCGACCGACCCACTCGCGCACTTGAGAGCGGAAGACTGGGAGGGCGCAGAAGAGACCCAGGGCTTGCAGCTCCTCCTCCCGGAAATGGCGAAGCTGTACGTCAAGACTGGCAACAAGGATCTCCTCCAGTCTGAAGCCGTGGCCACTCAGCTCCAGAACGCGCTAGGAGCGATGAGCCGCCGCCTTCAACTCTCAGGAGGCCGAGCCGCCAGGCAGTACACCGCACT
>JANMTJ010000676.1:0-4270 GCA_031390295.1 Oleiharenicola sp. | reverse complement strand
GCCTCACGGGTTTCCAATTGCCCGAGGAGACCGAGGAGCTCACCGGACAACACCTCGCCACCAAGGCCCGCAGCCTGCCCGCCACCGAACCGGTCCCCGCGTGGGTGCGGGAGGTAATCCAACGCGTGCAGCAGCATCTGCAGGGGCAGGTGCAGGACTTCGCCGGCACGAGACTGGACTGGTCGCGGGTCACGGATTTTCAGGAGGCCGTCTACCTGCACGCGCAGGGCATCAAGCCCGGCTACAAGAAAAGCTACGGGGAAATCGCCAAGCTTATGGCCTTGGGCAACGAAGCCGCGCGCGCGGTCGGCGTGGCCCTCGCCACCAATCCGTGGCCGCTGATCGTGCCCTGCCATCGCGTGGTCTCGGTCAACGACAAGATGACCGGTTTTTCCGCGCCGGGCGGAGTCCGCACCAAGACCCGGCTGCTAACCTTGGAGGGCGCGGAACTGCTTTCAGAATGATCCGCGGGATTAAACCGGTAGGGCGCGGACTCTGTTCCGCGCCGTGGCGACGAAGGGACTCGCCGCCCTACCCCGATAGCCGGCCATGAACCCCAGGTTCACTTACGACCCCGCGGCGGCGGTCTCCCACCTCCGCGCCGCGGATCCCGTCCTGGCTCGCCTGATGGGGCAGGTCGGCCCCTTCGCCCTGGAATTGCATCCCGCCCGCAGTCTTTTCGAGGCCCTGTTACGTTCCATCGTCTATCAACAGCTCCACGGCAAGGCGGCCGCGACCATTCATGGCCGCGTCCTCGCCCTGCTGGCCGGACACGGCGGCTCCACCCCCGAGGCAACCGGGCTGGTCTCCGACACCGCCTTGCGCGGGGCGGGGCTGTCCCGCAACAAGCTGCTCGCCATCCGCGACCTCGCGGCCAAGTGCCGCGCGGGCACCGTGCCGTCGCTGCGCGACGCCAGTAAGCTCAGCGATGAGGAATTGGTCGCGCGCCTGACCGAGGTGCGCGGCATCGGCCCATGGACTGTGCACATGCTGCTGATCTTCACCCTTGGGCGGCCCGATGTGATGCCCACCGGCGATTTCGCCATCCGGCTCGCCTTTCAACGCCACTACCGCAAACGCCGGAGCCCCTCCCCCGAGGTGATCCTCCGCCAGACGCGCCCCTGGCAGCCCTACCGCTCCGTCGCCAGCTGGTACCTCTGGCGTTCGCTCGACACACCCTGAACAACAGTTAATTAGCACCACCAATCCACGCCATGAACTCGACCGCCGCCCCGTTCGAACCGATGAATTATCCCGAACATAGCGTCAGCCGGCTGATGGAGCCGCCGATCGCCGTGTTCCTCCCCACCCTCACGGTGGGTGAAGCCACCGAGATCGTCCGCGATCTCGCCGCCAACATTACCCGGGTGTTCACCTACGGCTACATCGTCGACGCCACCGGGGTGCTCGTCGGGGTGGTCACCATGCGTGACCTGCTGCTGCACGCTCCCGAGGAATCGCTGGAGAGCATCATGCTGTCGCAGCCCTTCTCGCTGAGCGTGCACGACACCGTCATCGAGGCCATCCGCTCCACGGTGCAAAAGCACTACCCCTCCTATCCGGTCTGCGACGACCGCGGCGTCATGGTGGGTATCGTGCGCGGCTCGCGGTTGTTTGAGGAGCAGGCCATCGAGATCAGCGCCCAGGCCGGCGCCATGGTCGGTGTCGAGCGCGAGGAGCGGGCCCACACCCCGTTCTGGCAGTGTTTCAAGTACCGGCATCCCTGGCTGCAGTTCAATCTCCTGACCGCTTTCATCGCCGCCGGGGTTGTCGGAATTTTCGAGGGCACCATCGAGAAGATCGTGGTGCTGGCCGTGTTCCTGCCCGTGCTCGCCGGGCAGTCGGGCAACACCGGGTGCCAGGCGCTCGCCGTCGCCCTGCGGAGCATGACGCTGGGTGATCTGAAACCCGGGACGGAGAAATCCCAATTTGCCAAGGAGGCGGCACTGGGTCTGGCCAATGGGGCCATGGTGGGCATCACCGCCGGTCTCGGGATGTATTTCTACGCCTCGTGGCAGGAAACCGGCGAATCCCCCCTGAAGCTTGCCATCACGGTGTTCCTCGCGATGACCGGCAGCTGCTTCGTCAGCGGGGTCTCCGGGGTGATGGTGCCGGTGACCCTGAAGAAACTCGGGGCCGACCCCGCGACCGCTTCGAGCATCTTTCTCACCACGGCCACCGATGTGGCCAGCATGGGATTCTTCCTCAGCATCGCCACCTTCTGGCTGATGTGAGCGCGCCGCTTGCGGCTGGGCTGATGCGTTCGCTGTTGTGTCATAACCTGTCGAAGCTAGCCTGCCTGCAACCAATTCCCCATGCCTGCCACCATGCCTGCCACCATGCGCGCCATCGTCAAGCCCACCGCCGCCCCCGGACTCATCATGACCGAGGTGCCGGTGCCCCGCCCCGGACTCAACGATGTGCTGATCAAGATCAAGAAAACCTCCATCTGCGGCACGGATGTCCATATCAACAAATGGGACGCCTGGGCGCAACGCACCATCAAGCCGCCGCTCGTGATCGGCCACGAGTACGTCGGTACCGTTCATGAAATCGGCGCGGGAGTCACCGGCTTCACGAAGGGGCAGATCGTCACCGGTGAAGGGCATATTGTTTGCGGGCACTGCCGCAACTGCCTCGCCGGCCGCCGCCACCTCTGTCCCAACACCGTCGGTGTCGGCGTGAACCGCGATGGCGCATTCGCCGAGTATGTCTCCGTCCCCGCCACCAACGTCTGGAAGGTGCCGACGGGCATGGACCTCGATGTCGTCTCCTGCTTCGACCCGCTCGGCAACGCCGTGCACACCACCCTCTCCTTTGACATGGTGGGCGAGGACGTGCTCATCACCGGGGCCGGCCCCATCGGCTGCATGGCCATTGCCGTCGCCCAGCACGCCGGGGCGCGCCACATCGTCATCACCGACATCAATGACGGCCGGCTCGAACTCGCAAAGAAGCTCGGGCCGATCCGCGCGGTGAATGTCGCCCGGGAAAACCTCTCCGACGTCTGGCACAAGGAACTCGGCATGACCGAGGGCTTCGACATTGGCCTCGAGATGTCCGGCAGCTCCCTGGCATTGAACCAGATGATCGACAACATGATCATGGGCGGTCGCATCGCGCTGCTCGGCGTCCACCCCGCCGAGGCCACCGTCGACTGGAACAAGATCGTCTTCAAGATGCTTCACCTGAAGGGCATTTACGGCCGCGAGATGTTTGAGACGTGGTACAAGATGACCGCGCTGGTGCAGGGCGGCATGGACATCACTCCCGTCATCACCCACCGCCTCCCCGTCGCCGAGTTCCAACGGGGCTTCGAACTCATGGGCTCGGGCCAGTCCGGCAAGATCATCCTTAACTGGGAAACCTGATTTTTAACCCAGAGAGCACAGAGTTCTCAGAGTTGATTCATTCCCCCAATCCTCAGCGATCACTGTGACCTCTGTGTTTAATTGTATTCCATGAATCCCGCCTTTACCTCCCACTTCAAGCAGACCCTCACCGAGATCGAGGCCGCCGGACTCTACAAGCGCGAGCGGGTCATCACCACGCACCAGACGGCGCACATCGCCGTGGCCAGCGGCCAGAAAGTGCTGAACCTCTGCGCGAACAACTACCTTGGCCTGGCCGACCATCCCGGGCTCATCGCCGCCGCGCACGCCGCCCTCGACCGCTGGGGCTACGGGCTCGCCTCGGTCCGGTTCATCTGCGGGACACAGCAGATCCACAAGGACCTCGAGGGGGCGATCTCCCGCTTTCTCGGCACGGCGGACACCCTCCTCTACTCCTCCTGCTTCGACGCCAATGGCGGCCTGTTCGAAACCCTGCTGGGCACGGAGGATGCGGTCATCTCCGACGAACTCAATCACGCCTCGATCATCGACGGGGTGCGGCTGTGCAAGGCGCAGCGTTATCGTTACAAGAACAACGACCTCGCCGACCTGGAAGCCAAGCTGCAGGAGGCCGACGCCGCCAAGGCCCGCTTCAAGCTCATCGCCACCGACGGCGTGTTCTCCATGGACGGCACCATCGCCAACCTGAAGGGCATCTGCGATCTCGCGGACAAATACCAGGCGCTGGTGATGGTGGACGACAGCCACGCGGTGGGTTTCATGGGCCCGACCGGCCGTGGATCGCACGAGCACTGCGGGGTCATGGATCGCGTCGATGTTTTCACGGGCACACTGGGCAAGGCGCTCGGCGGAGCCAGCGGCGGATACACCTCGGGCCGCAAGGAGATCATCGACCTGCTCCGCCAGCGCTCCCGGCC
>JANMTJ010000653.1:0-3506 GCA_031390295.1 Oleiharenicola sp. | reverse complement strand
CAAAATACCGCTCGTTTCCGTACGGCCCAGGTAAAACTGATCGAAGCGGTAGTCGTTGAAGCCCTGTGGATTAAGGGCGAAAGCGGTGGGCTCCACCCCGCGTTTGCGTTGGGTGTTTTGCAGAAAATAGGGGATGAGCATTTGCTCGGCCTGGCCCGTGGCGGTGACGAGCGCGGCGAACAGCAGGGTCGGGATCAGCGCGCCGCCGAGGAGCAGCCAGGTGTTTTTGGGCCGGCCGGCGACGCACTCCTGGATCACCAGCAGCAGTCCAAGGGCGGCGGCAATCGGGGCAGCCTGGAGCTTGGCGAAGGGGACGGCGCCCAGCAACAGCGCCGCGGCCCACAGGTTGGCGCGCGCGGCCCGGACAGACTGCCGCACCATGGCCAGCACGGCCAGTGCGAGCAGCAGGCCCGGGAGCAACTCGGTGGAGTAGTGGACAAATTCCGGGCTGGTGGTGAGAGCCGCAAACGCCAGGGCGGGCAGCACCGCGAGGCGGGCGACCGTGCGGTTGGCAGCCAGGGTGAGTGCTTCCCCCGCGGCGACCAGCAGGCCCCAGACCATGAGGACGGCGGTCAGCCGGGTGACGGCATAACCCGTGGTACCGGGAAAAAATGCGGCCGGCAGCAACGCATAATAATCCAGCGGGCCGGCCGTACCGCCATCGACCGAACGCCAGAAAACGGGGTCATGCAGCAGGGTGCGGGCGCCGGCGAGCAACTGGCTCTCGTCGGGATAAAGCTCGTGGGGCAGGGTGATCACCGGCCAGCGAAAGGCGACGATCACACCGGCCAGCACGGCCCACCAACCCCAGCGATCGAGCTTGGCCATTTTTCCGGGCTGATCACGGCGCAGACCCCATGCCACGACCAGCAACATCAGCGCCCAGCCCACGAGAGAGGAGGCAACAGGAAATGAGGCGACGGATAGCGGGGTTTGTTGGTGGGCCCACATTTGCTTGGGTTCAGATTGCGCGATCGCTGGTGGCTGGCCAGCCATCATTCCCCGTCCACCCTTGACGCGAACGAAGCCGTCGGGGCATCGTCAGGACCATGGCCGAAACCGCTCCCCGACCCAATCGCGCGCTCCTGCTGAAACTGGCGGTTGGGGCGGTCGTGCTGCTGGCGGGGGCGGTCTTCGTCGCCCGCGGGCTCGACCTGAAGACGCTGATCACGCAAGGACTTGATCTCATCCGCGGGGCGGGCCCGGTGGTCTTCTTCACGGCCATGGCGCTGCTGCCCGCAGTGGGCGCGCCGGTTTCATTTTTCACCCTCACCGCCGGTTCCGCTTTTAGTGCCCAACTCGGCATGCCCACGGTCATCGTCCTCGCCTTTACGGCCCTGCTGGTGAACATGGCTCTCAGTTATTTTCTCGCCACCCGGGCGCTGCGACCGTTGCTGGAGGCCCTGCTGGCCCGCCTGGGCTACAAGATGCCGCAGGTCGAGTCCGGCGACGCGACCGATCTCATCGTCCTGATCCGGGTGACCCCGGGCCTGCCCTTTCCAGTGCAGAATTACCTGCTCGGGCTGGCCCGCGTGCCGTTTCAGAAATACCTCGTCATCTCCGGGCTGATCTCCGGGAGCCTGACCAGCGCGTTCATCCTGTTCGGCGATGCG
Source organism: Oleiharenicola sp. (assembly GCA_031390295.1). Classification (GTDB taxonomy): domain Bacteria; phylum Verrucomicrobiota; class Verrucomicrobiia; order Opitutales; family Opitutaceae; genus Lacunisphaera. Next base: position 1,893 of record JANMTJ010000653.1, on the reverse strand, counting down.
CTCTTGCACGGCAAAGGCAAGGTTGCCCTGATTTCCCTGCTGCTCCTGCTGGCCCTGACCGCGGCCACCCACATGGTGCGCAAGCATTACGGCCCGAAGAAATCACCGTGAAAACCCCGGAAGACCTCTTTGCTGACGAGGCCGGCCGCATCCAGACGGTCACGGAATTCACGCGGCGCGTGAAAGAGGTGCTGAAGGGCGGGGTGCCGCCGGGCTGGGTGCGCGGCGAGGTCTCCAACCTTCGCGCGCAGGCCAGCGGGCATGTCTATTTTTCCCTCAAGGACGCCGGCGCCCAGCTCGCGTGCGTGCTGTTCCGGGGTGATGCGGCCCGGCAGGGCGTGAAGCTGCGCGACGGCCTGCAGGTGCTGGCCTATGGCGAGGTCGATGTCTACGAGGCACGCGGGCAATACCAGTTCATCACCCGCTCCCTGATCGAGCATGGGGCCGGCCGGCTCCAACAGGAATTGGAGCAGCTGAAGCAGCGGCTCGCCGCCGAGGGGCTCTTCGAGGCCGCGGACAAAAAACCGTTGCCGCTGCTGCCGAGCATCATCGGGTTAATCACGTCGCCCACGGGTGCGGCCGTGCAGGACTTCATCCGCATTCTCCAGCGCCGCAACTGGACCGGCCGCCTGGTCGTGCTGCCCGCCAAGGTGCAAGGGGAGGGCGCTGCGGCCGAGCTGGCGGGGATGCTGCACACCGCCGGTGCCTTGGGGATCTTCGACCTGCTCGTCATCGGGCGCGGTGGCGGCAGCATCGAGGACCTGTGGTGCTTCAATGACGAGCTGCTGGTGCGCGCCGTGGCGGCATGCCCCGTGCCCATCATCTCCGCCGTCGGCCACGAGATCGATTTCACGCTGTGCGATTTTGCCGCCGACGTGCGAGCCGAGACCCCGAGCGCCGCCGCCGAGCTGATCTCCAGCAACCACCTGGCCTGCGTCGAGCGGGTGCTCAACGCGGGCGGCAACATGGAGGACATCATTGCGACGAGGGCCGAGCGCGCCCGGCAGCGGCTTGACCATGCGCGCAGCCGGCTGCGGCTGCTCTCGCCGGCCGCGGGCATCGAACAAAACCACCTCCGGCTGGACGACCTGCGCAACCGCCTCGGCTCCGCCCTCCGGGCCATGGTCCAGACGCGGCGCGAGTCACTGGGCACCGCGCGGGCCCGCCTGGCCGCCACCGCGCCCGCCAAGCGCGTGGAACAGGAATCGCACCGGCTGCTCTCCCTGTGGAAGCGGCTGGAGTCCGCCAGCCCGGCCTCGGTGCTCAAGCGCGGCTACGCCATTGTGCGCGATGACCACGGCCGGCCGGTGTCCCGGGCCAGGGGGGTCAAGACGGGCCAGCCGCTGGTGAACGAGTTCCACGACGGCAAATTGCGGGTGCGGGTGGAATAATGGCCCAAGCTGGCTACTCTAAAACCCAGCATGAGAACACGACTCCTTTCCCTGGCCCTGGCCCTGACTGCGGCCGCCGGGTCGCTTTATCCCGCCACCATGAAATCCACCAAACCTTCCGCCGCCAAGGATGCCCTCGAATGCAAGCCCGGTGAAATCTCCGCCTGCGGCCTGCCGTCGAACGTTGTCATCGACATGAGCCGGGCCAAGGTGAAGCGCACCGACGCCCAGTGGCAGAAGCTGCTCACGCCGGAGCAATACCGCGTCGCCCGCCAGCAGGGCACCGAGCGGCCGTTCCAGAACGAATACTGGAACAACCACGCCGACGGCGTCTATTTCTGCGTCTGCAGCGACACCCCGCTGTTTGACAGCCGGGACAAGTTTGAGAGCGGCACGGGCTGGCCGAGCTTCACCAAGCCGATCGAGAAGGCGCTGGTGGGGGAGACGACGGACAGCAGTTACGGCATGATCCGGGTGGAGGTGCACTGCAACGTGGACGGCG
>JANMTJ010000650.1:0-2456 GCA_031390295.1 Oleiharenicola sp. | reverse complement strand
GCCAAATCCGACGAGGACAAGTCCGTCATCGACATGTCGAAGATGAGCGCGGGTCAGCGCGCCGCGCTGCAGGTCACCGAGGCCGCCCGCGAGTCGCATGAAGACCTCAGCTTTGTCGCCAGCCTCTTCATGGGCCGATGGAAGCCGGAAAAGCTCCACCCCATCACCGACATCTCGGCGGAGGAAAAACCGCTCGCGGACAAGTTTCTCGCCGACCTCGGCGCCTTCCTGCGGGAAAAGGTCGACGCCGACCTCATCGACCGCACGGGCGAGATTCCGGACGAGGTGCAGCGCGGGCTGGTGGCGCTTGGGGCCTACGGCATCAAGATCCCGAAGAAATACGGCGGGCTGGGTTTCTCGCAGGCGACCTACTGCCGCGCCTGCCTGCTCATGGCCAGCCACTGCGGGAACATCTTTGCGCACCTGTCCGTGCACCAGTCGATCGGCGTGCCGCAGCCGCTGCTGCTGTTCGGCACCGAGGAGCAGAAGACGAAATTCCTGCCCCGGGTCGCGGGCGGCGAATTGTCGGCCTTCGCGCTCACCGAGGCGGGCGTCGGCTCCGATCCCGCGCGCCTGACCACCGAGGCCAAACCCGATGGCGACGACTTCATCCTCAACGGTGAAAAACTCTGGTGCTCCAACGGCACGCGCGCCGGCCTGCTGATTGTCGCAGCCTCGACGCCGCCCAAGCTGGTCGACGGCAAGCCGCGCACCCAGATCACGACCTTCGTGGTCGAGGCGCACTCACCGGGCCTCGAGGTGGTCCACCGCTGCCAGTTCATGGGGCTGCACGCCCTCTACAACGGGGTCATCCGTTTCACCAACGTCCGGGTGCCGCGGGCCAATATCATCGGCGGGGAAGGGCGCGGCCTGAAGGTGGCGCTTTCCACGCTGAACGCCGGCCGGCTCTCGATTCCCGCCTCCTCCATCGGCATGGCCAAGCGTTCGCTGCAGATCGCCCGCGAGTGGGGCGGGCAGCGCATCCAATGGGGCCGGCCGATCGGCCAGCACGCGGCCGTGGCGGAAAAAATCCGCCGCATCGCCGCCCATGCCTTTGCCATGGAGGCCATGCTCATCACCACATCCCGGATTGTGGATCGCGACAAAAAGGCCGACATCCGGCTCGAGGCCTCGATGTGCAAATTGTGGAGCACGGAAAAGGCCTGGATGTGCCTGGATGATGTCATGCAGGTCCGCGGGGGCCGGGGTTATGAAAACGTCCAGTCGCTGACCCAGCGCGGGGAGGTGCCTTATCCAGTCGAGCGCATGATGCGGGACAACCGCGTGACCACCGTCTTCGAGGGTTCGTCCGAGATCATGCGGCTCTTCATCATGCGCGAGGCGCTGGACCCGCACCTGAAGATCGCCGGCATCGCCCTGAATTCGGAACGGCCGTGGGGTGAGCGGCTCAAGAGCCTTTTTTCCGCCGCAGGCTTTTACTGCTGGTGGTATCCGAAGCAATGGCTGCCCTTCGGCGGCCGGGCGCCGGCGGGCATGCACCCGCATCTGGCCGTCTACATGGCCGAAGTGGCCCGTGGGAGCCGGCGGCTGGCCCGCACGCTGTTCCATCAGATGGTCAGGTTCGGGCCCAAGCTCGAGCAGCGTCAGGTGCTGCTGGGCCGGTTTGCGGACATCGGCGCCGATCTCTTCGCCGTCGCCGCGTCCTGTGTTTTCGCGCAGAAGCTGCTGCAGGACGGCGAACCTTCGGCGAAGGTCTTTGCCCTCGTGGACGATTTCCACGCCCAGGCCATGCTGCGCATCCGGCAGAATTTTGATGGCATCGGGACCAACGCCGACCAACACGGCTACGATCTGGCGCAGCAAGTGATCGCCGGAGACCACCAGTGGGTCGAACGGGGTATCGTCTGAGCCCGGAGTCAAGCCGGCCCGGTCATCCCCACGCCCTCGACAGCCGGCAACGATCTGTCATATCCCTTCCACGCCCGTTGACGTAATCTTTCAGGCCTACCCGACCAACCTTCCCGCCGATGTCCACTCCCGGTTCCGCCTTCCGCGCCGCGCTTGCCGCTGAAAGTCCCCTGCAGGTGGTCGGGGCCATCAACGCCTATGCCGCGTTGCTCGCCCAGCGTGCCGGCTTCCGCGCCCTTTATTTGTCCGGTGCCGGGGTCGCCAACCACTCCCATGGCCTGCCCGACACCGGCCAGACGGAGATCGCCGACGTGCTCAGCGATGTCCGCCGCCTCACCCGTCGCGTCAAACTGCCGCTGCTGGTTGATATCGACACCGGCTGGGAAGATCCCGGGGCCACCGTTCATGTCATGGCCGCCGCAGGTGCCGCCGCGGTTCATCTCGAGGATCAGGTTCCCGCGAAACTTTGCGGCCACCTGCCGGGCAAGCACCTCGTCTCCACCGCCGAGATGGTCGCCCGCGTGAAGTCCGCCGTGAGCGGCAAACCGGACCGCGACTTTGTCGTCATGGCCCGCACCGACGCCGCC
>JANMTJ010000619.1:0-1868 GCA_031390295.1 Oleiharenicola sp. | reverse complement strand
CCATGGGCAGGAGCGGGGCCTCGTCGTGGAGCTGCTTCAGCTCCCAGAAGCGTTTGGTCGCGTTGCGATGATGGTTCGCATGAAGCTGAAGATTGTAGAACATGCCGCTCGTCAGCCGCCGGTAGCAGTCCCAGGAGTGGCGCGCTTCGACCGGCGTACCGGGGACGCGGACGAGGCCGTAATGCTCGATGTAGTTGACCACCTCGAGGTACGTCTTGCCGACATAGGCGGCGAAGAGCGAGATCGGCAGGCCGATCGGGCCCATCAGCAGGACGAAGCCGATGACGACGCAGACCGTCATCATCTGCCCGCGCCAGAAGCGGTTGTTCCAGATCTGGTCCTTGATGCCCTTGCGCTTCAGCCGCTCCTGCTCGTGGCGGTAGGCATTGAGCAGCTGCCCCTTGGTCGAGCGGCGCTGGAAGGTCATGATGTACTCGCCGCGCCGCGGGGTCGCCGGGTCCATGTCGGTGCCGACGTAGCGGTGGTGGCCGTAGACGTGCTCGATCGAAAAGCCCGTATCCCAGGTGAAGGCAAGGAGCCAGCGGCCCCAGATCTGGGCGATCTTGCTGTCGGTGCGGTGCACCAGCTCATGGGCGACGTTGACGCCCGCGAGGCCGTAGAACATGCCCAGGCTGATGATGGCGCCGACGAAATCCGAGAGGTTCGTGTGGCTGCGCGAGGCCTCCATGTCGAATCCGATCACCCCGAGCGTAGCATCGACCCAGGGCACGCCCTGCGGGTTGAGCAGCGTGATCGTCACCAGGGTAGAGATCAGGACGATCGGCAGCGTGATGTAGACCATGGTCTGCATGTACCAGACGGGCGGCATCTCCTCGCCGTTTCCGAAGTCACCGACCAGCTCGTCGACATAGCTCATGAGGATGAAGGAGATGCCGAAGCCGGCCCAGGTCCAGGGGCCGCCGAGCGCCGTGCCCACCGCGCCCGCCAGCAGGAAGATGTTCATCATGGAGAAGCGGAGGGTGTTGAAGAAGCGGGTGGCGAGCCAGTGGCCCCGCTCGCCCGCGGGATTCGGTGCCGCAATTCCAGCCATGATTCAGTCCCCGGTCTGCCCGCGATTCAACCTAGAGCAAATTGCTCCACTTTTCTCAACCCGCACCCGAAAGGGCGCCGCGAATGTTGCTCATGCGCCACGAAAACTTGACAGTTGGCCGATGAGAACATAAAGAGAACAAACGAAGCTGGGGACAAACCCGGACATGCGGCACGCGCGGGCGCTTTTGACGGAGCGGGACCTCGCCGCGAGCGTTAGGATTGCGGGAGCGATTGCCCGTCACGCACGGGCAGAGAACACAGGAAAGTCAGTCATGGCCGGAAGCGTGAACAAAGTCATCCTCGTGGGCAACCTCGGGGCCGACCCGGAGGTGCGGACGCTCCCTTCGGGCAGCAAGGTGGTCAACCTCTCGGTCGCGACATCGGAAAACTGGCGCGACAAGACCACCGGCGAGCGCAAGGAAAAGACCGAGTGGCACCGCGTGGTGATCTTCTCGGAAGGCCTCACCCGCGTCGCCGAGCAATACCTGCGCAAGGGAGCCAAGGTTTATATCGAGGGCCAGCTCCAGACCCGGAAGTGGCAGGACCAGTCGGGCCAGGACAAGTACTCGACCGAGGTCGTCCTTCAGGGTTTCAACTCCACCCTGACGATGCTCGACGGCCGCCAGGACGGCGACAACGCCGGCGGCGGGTTCTCCGGTCCACGGTCCGAAGGTGGATTCTCGGCCCCGTCCGAAGCGGGCGCGCGTCCCGCGCGGCGCCCTGCGGCAGCAGCCCCGGCGTTTGAGGGCGGAGCGGACGACGACATCCCGTTCTGAGGGCGCGCACTTTCTCCCCTCTCCCGCAAGCGGGAGAGG
>JANMTJ010000525.1:0-18305 GCA_031390295.1 Oleiharenicola sp. | reverse complement strand
GCTCTTCAGCTGCAAGGACTGCGGCGACTGCTCGCTGCCCGAGATCGCCTACCTCTGTCCCGAGTCGCAGTGTGCGAAGAACCAGCGCAACGGCCCCTGCGGCGGCACGCGCGACGGCCGCTGCGAGGTGGAGGGCTTCGGCGACTGCATCTGGCTCCGCGCCTACGAGCGCCTCAAGCACGATGGACGGGAGCAGGAACTCCTCGCCCACGCCCCGGTGATCCAGGACCAGAGCCTGCGGGGCACTTCCGCCTGGGCCAATTACTGGCTCAAACGCGACCACACCGCCAAACCGGCGCAAACACCCTTACCTTCATGAGCCCCCGGCCCCTCAATATCATCGGCGAGTTGATCAACAATTCCTACGCGCGCGCCCGCAAGGCGTTCACGGAACGCAACCCGTCGGGCTACGCACAACTCGCGAAGGGGCAGGCCGATCTCGGCGCCCAGTATCTCACGCTCAATCTCGACGGCACCGCCCGCATCCAGGTGAAAATGGAAGAGATGCTCGCGCTGCTGCCCGACGTGATTGCCGCCATCCAGGCGGCCACCAACCGGCCCATCGGCTTCGACAATCCCTCCGTCGAATACCACAAGATCGCCCTCAAGCATTACGACCGGGCCAAGAGCGGGCCGCCCATCCTCAATTCCATCGCCGCCTCGCGCACCCACATTGATGAGATGATCCGGCTCGTGCAGGACTACGACACGAGCGTGGTCGTGATGGCATCCGAGCACATGGTGCCCGGGGGCAGCTCGCAGTGCCTGACGGCGGAGGACGCCTACGGGGCCGCCAAGCATTTCGTCGAGCAGCTCGTGACCAAGGCCGGCCGTCGCAACGACCAGATCATCATCGATCCGGGCCTGCCGCCGGTCGGGGCCGACACCTACGGGCTCGTCAACATCGGGCTGGATGCCATGCGGCTCATCAGCGCCGATCCCCACCTCGCCGGCGTCCACCTGATCGTGGGCCTGTCCAATTTTGCCTGGGGCACGCCGAAGGGGGTCCGCGAGCAGCTGGAGAACGCCTACCTCACGCTCGGCATGGAGGTGGGCCTGGACTACGCCCTCGCCAATCCGGAGAAGTCACCCGGACCGTTGCCGGCCGACCATCCCATGGTCGCGCGGCTCCGGCAGGCGCTGGCGGAGGGCCGGCCCGGTGAGGGAGAGACGCAGGAGACGGCCGGCTACCGGCAGGCCGAGGCGATCATGGCCATCTGCAACGATGCGCAACCGGTCGAATCCTGAGACGGCGTGACTGTCCCTCCCTCCATTTCCAAGGACCACCCCGTCTGGCTGCACGTCGGCACCCTGCTTGATGGCACGAGCACCGTGCCCGCGAAGGATGCCCATGTGTTGTACGACCGGGAAGGCATCCGGTTCGTCGGCCGCAACGGGCAGTTGCCGCCGGCCGGGCTGCTCCGCGCCGGCCAGACAGCGCCCGATCTCACTGCACCCGACGCCACCCTGTTGCCCGGCCTGATCGAGGCGCACGCCCATCTCTTTCTGGAGGGAGGGGAACTCAACCTGGAGAAGCGCGCCGCGTATCTGAAACAGACACCCGCCGGCCTGCTGGTAGCGGCAATGCCCCGGTTGGAGAAGCTCGTGCGCTTGGGCATCGCCGGGGTCCGCGACGCGGGCGACAAGGACCATGTCGGCCTCACGCTGAGCCGGGTCTACAAGTCCGGCACCCCGCCGTTGATGCCCTATCTCGACAGCCCCGGTGCGGCCATCCATCACCGCGGTCGCTATGGCGGCTTCATGGGCGGCGCGCTCGAGGATTATGCCAGCCCGGCCGCCTGCGTCGCCGCGCGCATCGCTGACGGGGCCGACCGGATCAAGCTCATCCCCACCGGCATCATCAATTTCAAGCAGGGCGCGGTCACGACCGAGCCACAGATGACGGTGGAGGAGCTGCGCCAGCTGGTGGCCGCAGCCAACGCCGCGGGCCGCCAGACCTTTGCGCACGCCTCGGGTGACGCGGGCGTCGAGCGGGTGATCGAGAGCGGTGTGGATTCGGTTGAACACGGCTTCTTTGTGCGCGACGACCAGCTCGCCCGGATGCGTGACCGCCGGATCGCCTGGGTGCCGACCTTCGCGCCCGTCCAGCTGCAGGTGGACCAAGCCGCGCACTTCGGGTGGGACGAGACGATCATCGGCAATCTGCAGCGCATTCTGGACAATCACGCCGCCAGTCTCGCCAAGGCGCATGCCATGGGGGTGCTGGTCATCGCCGGGAGCGACGCGGGCTCCTGCGGCGTCACCCACGGCCTGGGCCTGCTCGATGAGCTGGACCTGATGGAGCAGGCCGGGATGCCGTCGATCGCCGTGATCAACGCCGCCACGGGCGTGGGCGCCGGCCGGTTGGGGTTTCACCAGAAAATCGGCCGGATCGAGCCCGGCTGGCGCAGCCGGTTCATCCTGACGCAACATTCCCCGCTTGAGGGCGTCGCCAACCTGCAGCAACCCCGCACCGTGGTGTTTGACGGGCAGGTCCATGCCTCTGCGGTGGACGTTGCCGGGCTTTGAACCAAGCTATTTTTATGAAACAGACATTACTGGAGGCCCTCCAAACCCGCCGGCTCGTCGGCGATGGCGCCATGGGCACGCAACTGATGCTCGCCGGCCTCGAATCGGGCGCGTGCGGCGAAGCCTGGAACCTCACGCATCCCGACCGGGTGCTGGCGATCCAGCGGCGTTACGCCGAGGCGGGCGCCGATTGCATCATTACCAACACCTTTGGCGGCAGCCGGATCATGCTCCGCCGGCACGGCCACGAAAAGGAACTCGCGGAGATCAACGCCGCGGCCGTACGCATCACCCGCGAGGCGTTCGGCGGCCGGCCGGGCTATGTGCTCGGTGACATCGGTCCGCTGGGCGCGCTGCTCGAACCCTATGGCGATTTGTCCGAGGCCGAGGCCCGGTCTGCGCTGGAGGAGCAGGCAGGCGCGCTCGTCCGGGCCGGGGCCGACGCGATCGTCATCGAAACGCAAACGGGATTGGAGGAACTGGGCCTGGCCATCGATGCCGCCCAGGCGGCAAAGGCGCCCTGCATCATCGCCTCGCTGGCCTATGACCTGTCGATGGACGGTACGTTCTACAAGACCATGATGGGAATCTCGCCCGAGCAGGCGGCGGAATTTGTGGAGGGCAGGGGAGCCCACATTGTGGCGCTGAATTGCGGGACGGGCATGGACATGAAGGGGGCCGCGCTGGTGGCGCGGATCTACCAGGAGCATTGCGCCCTGCCCATCATGGTGCAGCCCAATGCCGGCCTGCCGGTCCTCGAAAACCTCAAGGCCGTTTACAAGCAGCTGCCCGCTGACACCGCCAAGGATGTACCCGCGGCCCTGGCCGCGGGCGCAAACATTGTCGGTTCGTGCTGTGGCAGCACCCCCGAGCACACCCGGGAGATTCGCCGCATGGTGGATGCTACCCGTCCGTCCGGTTGAACCAATCTCCCCATGAAACCACCCTCCTTTCCTGATGTTTTCTCCCTGCGCGGCGAACACGCGCTGATCACGGGCGGCGGCACCGGCATCGGCCTCGCCATCGCCCGCGCCATGCATGCCGCCGGGGCCCGCGTGGCCCTCATCGGCCGGCGCGAAGCCGAGCTCGCCGCGGCCGTGAAGGAACTGGGCGACGGCGCGGCCTACTTCGTGCACGACATCACACAGTTCGACGCGGCGGCTCCGCTCGTCGAACGCATCACGCGGGCGCACGGTCCGCTGACCTGCCTGGTCAACAACGCGGGCATGCATCTGAAGAAGCCGGCGATCGAGACCACCCCCGAGGAATTCCAACAGGTGATGAACACGCATATCTTCGGCGCCCACGCGCTGTCCCGGGTCGTGCTCCCGGGCATGATCGAGCGCCAGCATGGCAATATCATCTTCATCGCCTCAATGGCCTCCCTCTTCGGCATCCCGCTGGTCGTGGCCTATGCCGCGGCCAAGTCCGCCATGATCGGCATGATCCGCACCATGGCGACCGAGCTGTCGCCCCACAATGTCCGGGTGAACGCCATCGCCCCGGGCTGGATCGACACCGCGATGTCGCGCAAGGCCTTTGCCGGCGACCCGAACCGCAAGAGCAAGATCATCAGCCGGACGCCCATGGCCCGCCTGGGCGAGCCCGAGGATGTCGGCTGGGCGGCGGTCTACATCACCTCGCCGGCCGCGAAATTTGTCACCGGCTCCATCCTGCCGGTCGACGGCGGCGTGGCCATGGGTTTTTGAGCCCACACGCAGCGTGGCATATTATTCGCAATCCTCCCCGACGCCGTTAACCTGAAAGCCGGTTGCCTATTCCCCCTTCCCAACCCCATGAAACCACCCCGTCTCACCGGCCTGCTGGCCGGCTTCCTCACCTTTGCCCTCACGCTGTCCGCGGATCCCTCCGTCGGGCAATTCACCCAGCACGCTGACATCGGCGCCCCTGCGATCGCCGGTTCCACCCGCTACGACGCCTCCGTCCAGCATTACCGCATGAGCGCCGCCGGCATCAACCTCTGGGGCGCCTCCGACCAGTTCCAGTTCGCCTGGAACAAGCTCAAGGGCGACTTCATCGTGCGCGCCCGCTTCGAGTTTGTCGGCCAGGGGTTGGATCCGCACCGCACGCTCGGCTGGATGGTGCGTTCGACGCTCGACGCCGACTCCGCCTACGCCGACGCCTGCGTGCATGGCGACGGTCTCACCTCGCTCCAGTACCGCCGCACCAAGGGCGCCATCACCGAGCAGGTGACGCTCGATATCAAGGGCGGCGACGTGATCCAGTTCGAGCGCCGCGGCAACACCTACATCTTTTCCTCCGCCCGCTCCGGCGAGACCTTCACCACCGGCACCCTGGCCGACCTCGAACTCGGTGAGGAGGTTTTCGTCGGCCTGTTCCTGTGCTCGCACGACGCCAAGGTGAAGGAAGAGGCCATTTTCAAGGACGTGCGCATCATCCAGCCGCCCAAGGCCGGCTATGTGCCCTACCGCGACTACATCGGCGCGCTCCTGGAGATCCTCAATGTCCACACCGGCAAGCTGGAGACGGTCTACAGCTCGCCCGAGCAGTTCGAGGCGCCGAACTGGATGCCTGACGGCCGGACCTTGATCGTGAATGTCAGCGGCCCCGGTGCGAACAAGGGCCAGCTCAAGACCTTCGACCTCGTGACGAAGCAGGTCGGCCCGCTCGACACGGGCACCATCGGCCGCAACAACAACGACCACGTCCTGACCTTCGACGGGAAGATGCTGGGCGTCAGCATCCACTCGCCCGAGGACGGCGGCCGCTCGGTGGTCTACAAGCTGCCCGCCAAGGGCGGCGCCCCGGTGCGGGTCACGAAGAATTCCCCCTCTTACTTCCATGGCTGGTCGCCCGACGGCAAATGGATGGTCTACACCGGCGGGCGCAAGGAGAAGCCCGACGACAAGGGCGACAAGTACGACATCTACAAGATCTCCGCCGACGGGGGGGAGGAGATCCGCCTGACCAACTCCCCCGGCCTGAGCGACGGCCCCGAGTACTCGCCGGACGGCAAGTACATCTACTTCAACTCCACCCGCAGCGGTCTGATGCAGCTCTGGCGCATGAAGCCCGACGGGACGGAGCAGGAGATGGTCACCAATGACGAGTTCAACAACTGGTTCCCGCACATCTCGCCCGACGGGAAGTGGATCGCCTTCATCTCCTACGGCCAGGATGTGCAGCCCGACCAGCATCCCTACTACAAGCACTGCTACCTGCGTCTCATGCCCATCACCGGAGGCAAGCCTCGCGTGATCGCCTACGTTTTCGGCGGGCAGGGCACGATCAATGTGCCGTCATGGTCGCCGGACAGCACCCGCATCGCTTTCGTGAGCAACACCGACAACATCAAGTGATTCCTTTCTCCCTGCTGTAGGGCAGGCGCTTGTCGCCGGGCCGCGGCCTGCCGACGAGCGGCAGCCCTACAAAACCAGTCACAGCCCATGAACCCTACCCCCGTTTCCCGCCGACAGTTCGTTCGCACCGCCGCCGGCGCCACTGCGCTGTTCGCCACGCGGCTCATCGTGCCCTCGCGCCTGTTCGGTGCCACCGCTCCCAGCAACCGGATCCGGGTCGGCCAGATCGGCTGCGGGCGCATCGCGCTCGGACACGACCTGCCCGGCGTGCTCAAGTCGGGCCTCGCCGACGTGGTGGCGGTCTGCGACCTCGACACCAAGCGGCTCGCGCACGGCAAGGCCTGGGTGGAGAAATTCTACCGCGACAACAACCAGACCGCACCCGAGGTCGCCACCCACGCGGATTACAAGGAGTTGCTCGCCCGCAAGGACATTGATGCCGTTGTACTCAGCCTGCCTGACCATCAGCACGCCGAGGTGGCGCTCCGGGCCGTCCGCGCCGGCAAGGATATCTACCTGCAGAAGCCGTTCACGATGACCTACGCCGAGAGCGTGCTCCTGCGCGACGCGGTGGCAAAGAGTGGCTGCGTCATGCAGATCGGCAGCCAGCAGCGTTCCTGGGGTCCGCATGAGCAGTTCCGCAAGGCCTGCGAGTTCGTACGCAGCGGGCGTGTCGGCCGGATCAAGGCGGTCGAGATCGGCCTGCCGATCGATCCGACCAAGCCCGACGATCCGCAGCAGCCGGTGCCCGCCCACCTCGATTATGACCGGTGGCTCGGGCCGACGCCCGACGTCTATTACACCGAACAGCGCGTCCATTCGCAGCAGCTCAACGCCAAGGGGGAGCTCGACATCGCCTCTCGCCCGGGCTGGTTGCGCAACGAGTCCTGCTGTCTCGGCATGATCACCGGCTGGGGCGCGCATCACTTCGACATCGCCCACTGGGGCATGAACCAGGAGTTCGGCGGCCCGCTCAAGATCGAGGGCCGAGGCGAGTTTCCCACCAACTCAATCTGGAATGTCCACGGCAAATACAACGTCCACCTGACCTACCCCGGCGATGTGCAGATGCACGTGTCCGACGAATTGCAGAACGGCATCAAGTTCATCGGCGATGAGGGCTGGATATTCGTGGCCCGCAACGAGGGCGCCACGGCCAGCGACCCGAAGAGCAACACGCCCGGCAGCCTGCACTGGCTCGCCGCCAGCGATGCGAAACTGCTCGACCCGGCTGGTGTGACCGTGAAGTTCCCGGCCAGTCTCTCGCACCACAGGAACTGGCTGGAGTGCGTGAAGACACGCGCCACGCCCCTGTCACCCGCCGCCATGGCCCACCACAGCAACACGGCCTGCATTCTCAGTTGGATCGCCATGAAGACCGGCCGCCCGCTGACGTGGGACGCCAAGGCCGGCCGCTTCATCGGTGACGACGCAGCCAACGCACTGCTCACGCGCCCCGAGCGTGCCGGCTATGGGGCGTTGCGGCTGGCCGACAAAGCCTGAGGACAACAACCGCTGTTACTTGGGGAAGCCGGGGTCGGCCTTCACCTCGAGGATCTGCTTGGTATGACGTTCGGAGTGGGCGGCGATGAAGAGCAGCCACTGGTAGCCATCCAGCTTCTTACCGAGCGGGCTGTCGATGGCATGGTCGCGGAGATCCTTCGTGTCGTTGAGAAATGCGATCGTCTTGCCGCGGCTTTCCTTGAAATGGGCGATGCTATCCTTGGATGAGCCGAAGCGGTTCGTCGGTATGAGGGGCTCGGGCGCCGGGCGCTTCTGGCTGCGGTCGGGAATCGCCGTGAGGATCAACTCATCAATCGCCTTGACGTCCTCGCCCTCGGGCCGGGCGGGAGCCTTCATTACCTGGCCCTGCACCATCCCCATGAGGAAATCCTCGGCCGAGGCGATGTGCTCCAGCACCTGCGCCACCGACCACTTCTCGGGCGCAACTTTGAAGTTCAACTGGGCGTCGGACAGACCCTTGGCGGCGTCAATCACACCGGCCTGGGTCTTCTGCAGATAGGCAAGGGCCTTGGCGCGGTCTTCAGTGGTCTGGGCAAACAGGCCCGAGCACAGCAGTGCCGACAGGCCGAGGAGGGAGATCAGATTTTTCATGGGGCGTGGGAGTAGCGCAAAACCATATTCCACCGATTGCCTGCCACAAGGGAGAAGTCCGGCACAAAGGCCTCGGCACCATCCAAACCGGGATGGACTTTCGTGGCGCGCCCGGCTTTATGGGAAAGGTGAAGCCATCCCATGGAGAAACCGGGTCTCGTCGGATGAATTGCCTGCTTCCGCTGGTGTGCCTGCTGTTGGTGCTGGCCGGTTGCACGACCTCCGGCGGTCCAGATCAGGCCAAGGTCGCGACGCTGCAGGTACAGGCTCCCAGTCAGGAGGTCTCTCCGGCCAACAAGGAGATCGTCTGCCAGATCCAGATGATCGATGGCGTGATGGTCGCGAGTAGTGACCGGCTGCGGCCCGGACACCATCGTCTGATCGTGGCATTGGGCGGGCAGGAGGACGAATATTCCGGCGACGTGGACCTGGTCATTCCTGCCGCAATGAATTACCATCTGAAGGCGGAACGGGAGGACGACACGTTTACGATGTCACTTGTCGAGGTGGAAACATCCAAGACCGTCGCCACTTCCTCGGTCCAAGCCGCGCCGTTGATGAGGTTTCAGGTCTTCGTCATCCAGAAATAGGCCTGTCTCTGGAGTCGCGGTGACGCCTTGGCCGGGTCTGAGTCGAACCGAGGTAACGAAGGGAGAACGAATATGAGCGGTCACCGGTGGCCGGGCATGTTGCGCAGGCGGATGGACTGGTAGTATTCGAGCGTCTGCGTGGGCGGCTCGACGCCAGCGGGCAGGGGCTGTTTCGAGAACTGGCCAAAGTAGAGCAGGCAGGAGTCGCGCCAGTTGACGGCTTCCTTCTCCTGGCGGGCGAGACGCTGTTGGACATGGGTGAAGCGCTCGGCGTCGAGGCGGTCCTTGAGGGTTTCCCACTCGCGTCGCATCGTGCGGACCTCGTCCACGCCCTGTTGGTAACGCAGGCAGAGTTCGTCCCAAAGCGTGCGGCCTGACGTCATCTGGTGATCCCAAGGCACGTGGTGGAACCAGAGGAGGAGGCTCTCGGGACAGGTCTCGAGGTTGCCCCAAAGCTTCTGCCATTCGGGGGCGTATTGCGCGATGGCCTTGGACCCGGTGGAAGTACGGTTGAAGCCGAGACCGTTTTCGTCGGCCTTGTGATAATAGACGGAGGTCCAGTCGGCGCGGGCGAGCTTGTCGACCCACGGACCGGGGCCGTAGTGGTGGCCCTCCGCCATGATGTGATGGAGCCCGAGCGGCATGGAGTATTTCACCACGGTTTCGCGGGAGCCGAGCAGCAGCTTGCTGACCGTGGCAACCGTCGCGGCGTCGGACCCAAAGGTCAGGCGGGACCATTCGCCGGCGATGGCCTCGGCACGAAGCCCGTGGTCCCAGGCGAGGCGGCCGAAGGCATACCAGTTGGCCTGGGCCAGGAGGTGGCCGGTCCAGTTGCGGTCCGTGCCGGTGTTGGCGACGCCGGCGATGACAGAGGGGTGCTGGAGCTTGGCGCTGCCGGCGATGATGGAGGCGACGGTGGAGCCTGAGCCGTTCGCCATGGTATCGGCGTCCAGCACCTCCTTCCACAGCGGGGCGAGGAAGGCGAGCTCGATGGATTGGCCGAGGTATTCCTGGGTGACCTGCAGCTCGGCGGCGAGGCGGGTGTTTGGCATGGCGCCGAAAAGCGGGGAGAAGGGCTCGCGCGGCATGAAGTCGAGCGGGCCGTTCTTGATCTGCACGATGACGTTCTGGCGGAACTGGCCGTCGAGCGGGGCGAACTCGGTGACGGCCTGCTTCACGCGGTCGTCGTTGTTGTCGGGTGAGTAGACGAAGGCACGCCACATCACGATGCCATTGAAGGGGGCGACGGCGTCGGCGAGCAGGTTGGCGCCGTCGGCATGGGTGCGCTTGTAATCCTGCGGGCCGGGCTGACCCTCGGAGTTGGCCTTCACGAGGAAGCCGCCGAAGTCGGGGATGGCACGGTAGATCTCGGCGGTTTTCTCGCGCCACCAGGCGGCGACGGCGGGGTCGAGCGGATCGGCGGTCTTGAGGCCGCCGATCTCGATGGGTGCGCTGAAGCGGGCGGTGAGGTAGAGGCGGATGCCCCAAGGGCGGAACTCCTGGGCCAGCGCGGCGACCTTGGCGAGGAAGGGTGCGGTGAGGATCTGGGCGTTGGCGTTGACATTGGTGACAACCGTGCCGTTGAGGCCGACCGAGGCGAGGGCTCGGGCGTAGTCGCGATAGCGCGGGTTGCGGATCTCGGGCAGGTAGAACCATTCCCAGAGTGAGAAGCCGGCGTAGCCGCGCTCAACGTGGTGGTTGAGGTCATCCCAATGGTTGAGGAGGCGGCGCTCGATTTTCGGCGCGCTGGTGAGGTTCAGGTTTTCGAGGGACTGGTTCGTCTGCATATGCCGCAGCAGGGCGAATGTCCCATAGAGCAGGCCGGAGTCGCGGTTGGCGACGATCAGGATGCGATGTCCCCCCTCGTGGGCTACGCGACGGACAATATACCCCTCCACGCTGGCTTTGCGCAGGTCGGACTCGCTGACGATCGAGGCGATCCATGGGTCGCGCGGGGTGGCGATGATCAGGGCATTATTACGGGTGGCCTTGGCGACGACCGGAATCGCGGAGCCCAGCAGGCCGCGGAGGCCTTCGGCAAGCTCATCGCGGGCGGAGGCAATGATGGGGCGTGGGTTGTCGGCGACAACGATCTCGGAAATCGCGGCGGCATAGGCGTGACGCAGCGATTCATCGGCGGTGGGATCGTAGCGCAGCCAGAGGCGGTAGCCGTCCTCCGCCCCGAGCGGGGCGGAAAGGAAGAAGGCAGAAGCAAGAAGGAGGAAGAGGCGGAAGGGCTTCATGGCGGGGATTGAGGGAATCGAAGGGGAGTTCGTTCTCTTACTCGTAATCGTTCTCATTCTCCCGGTCGGATCGGGGGGAGCACGAGTAGGATTAAGCGCACGAGAACGATTAAGGGGTGACCGGACCGTGGATACGGAACTGCCCGCTCACTTCGAGCAGGGCGATCATGGTCAAAAGGCCGCCGTAATAACGCTGGCGGCCGCGCGGCATGGGCAGGTCCCACAGGCGGCGCACCCAAGGCTCGCCGATCGTGCGGTCGGCGGCCAGCGCGGCGGTGGCGGCCATGGCCACCAGACCCGGGGTGTTGACGTCGGTGGACACCGGGGTGCCGTCGATCTTGTAGCGGTCGGGCACGTTCGGCCCCTGCGTGGCGAGGAAACTGAGGACGCGGTTGGATTGCTCGATCTGCCACTTATCGGCCGCCCACCAGGACCAGTCGAGGGCCGGATTCGACAGCGTACGCCATGCATCGTAGCGGAAGTCCTCGTGCCCACCGCGGGCGACGGGGGTACCGTCGAAATTGGAATAATCGGGCATCAGGCCGGTCTTGGCGTGCGCGGCCAGTTTGAAATGCTCCCGGCTGGTCCTGGTGACCTCGGCCAGGAAGGCGCGATCCTCGGGCGCAGCGGCCCAGCGGGACCAGAGTTCGCTGAACGCCGGCAGGTGGTAGGAAGGATCGGAGAACCGGCTGCCGGGCGGATGCGGGGTGAACACGATCTGCTTCGCCTCGCGGTCGAACATGTCGGTGATGCTGCCGCGGCCGGGTTCCTCGTGCTTGTGAAGCATGGTACGCAACAGGGCCTGCGCTTCGACGGAGTAATTAAAAATCCCTTCGCCGTCGCCCCAGCGGTGGGAGGCAAAGAACAGGGCCATGACGAACCACTCCTCGCCGTCGGGCGCGGGGCCGGCGCTGAGCCGGCGGCCGTCGTAGGCGGTGTGCCAGGCAAAATAGCCGCGCAGCGGGCCAGCGTCGTAATACATGTAATGCCTGGCGAACTTCCAGATCTGGTTGAACTCCTGCTGGCGGTTCATCTGCACCGCGATCATCATGCCGTAGGACAGGCCCTCGCTGCGCACATCATGGTTGTTGATGTCGGGCACATAGGCCATGTCACCGGCCACCGGATAAAACAGCCGTTCGGAATCCATATCGCCTTCGAACAATTGCCGCCAGGCTCCCTGGACGCGCGCGTCGATCTCGGCGTCGGTCTTGCCCAGGTATTCCTTGAAGAGGTTGCGGTATTGACCGGAGGCAAAGGCGCCGGCAGTGATTTCGGTTTTCGCGATGCCATGGGCAAGGGTCAGGCCGAGGAACAGGAGCAGGGTCGGGCGAGATTTCATTTTTGCGGGGGAGAGTGAATGGGAAAACGGTCACCCGCCTGAAGCAGGCCGAGAAAGTAGAGCAGGCCGTTGTAGTACCGCCAGCGACCGGTGGGGAGGGGCGCAGCCCAGAGCTGTTGCACAAAGGGGCGGGCCAGCACGGGATCGGCGGCCTGTCCGGCCACCGCTGCCATGGCGATCAGGCCGAGGGAGGTGTCCCGGGAGAGCGGCTGGCCGGCGAGCGAGAACTGGTTGGGGATGGCGGGGGCGTGGGACTGCAGGAACCGCAGCACGCGGTTGCTGTGCTCGACCTGCCACGGGTCGGCCTGCCACCAGGCATGGTCGAGTCCGACATTCGCCAGCGTGCGCCACGAATCGTAGCGGAAGTCACCCTTGTCGGCGGCGAAGGCGGTGTGCGGCCGGCCGTCGAAATAGGCATAGTCGGGCATGAGGCCCGTGGCGGGGTGTGCGGCCCGGTGGAAGAACGCGCGGCTGACGTTGGCCGCTTCCGCCCAGAAGGCCCGGTCGCTCGGGTTGTCGGACCAGCGGGCCCACAATTCATAAAAGGCGGGCAGGTGATACGAGGGATCGGTGAAGCGACCAGCCACGGGGTTGGGGGCGAAGACGACCTGCTTGGTTTCCTGGTTGAAGATCGGCACGACCTCTGGGCTGCCCGGCTTGTGCAGCATGTCACGCAGGATGGTTTGCGCCTCGGCCCCGTAGTTGAAGATGCCCGTGCCGTTGCCCCAGCGGTGCGAAGCAAAGAACAGGGCCATGGCAAACCACTCCTCGCCGTCGCTGGCCGAGCCGGGGTCGATGACGGTGCCGTCGAATTTGCACTGCCAGGCGAAGTAGCCCTTCCGCGGGCCGTCGGCATGGCGCATGTAGCGGTTCGCCCACTTCCACAGCCGGTCAAACTCGGCGCGCTTGTCCAACTGCACGGCGATCATCATGCCGTAGGACATGCCCTCGGAGCGGACGTCGCCGTTCCCGATGTCGGCGATGTAGGCCAGGTCGGGGCCGACAGGGAAGTAGAGCCGCTGGCTGTCCCCGTCGCCGAGAAAGAAATGCGTCCAGGCTGTCTCCAGTTTGGCGTCCAGCTCGGCCTCCGACTTGCCCAACAGGTCGTGGAAGAGGTTGCGCGCCGGCGGGGCCGCGCAACTCGCCACGGCAAAACCTAGCAACAGCGGGAGGGAACGAAGGAGTTTCATGGCGGGGAGGGCCGCCCGCGACCGGCTCAGATGATGCCGGCCTTGTGGCGGCGCTCAGCGAGGTCGGCGGCCATTTTGAGGGTCACACTCTTGCTCAGCCTGCAGGCGGCGACCGAGACGACGCACGCGACGAAAAGCAAGCCCACCAAAATGCTGCTGGAAGCCCGGTAGCCCTCGATGGCATTGGGGGCGGTCTGGAGCTTGGTGTCGTAATCCCAAATCCAGACCATAATCCAGAGGAAGGCGGCCGAGCCGAGGGCGAGGCCGGACTTGAGGGCGAACCCGATGGTCGCGAACACCATGCCGGTGAAGCGGCGGCCGGTCTGCCATTCCGAGTAGTCGGCGGCATCGGCGAACATGGCCCACATGACCGCGATGGTCGGGGCGTAAACGACGGAACCGATGATCGCCAGAGCGAGCATGCCCCAGGTGGCCGTCGGCGGGAGCAGATACATGGCGAAGGCGTTAAGCGCCGCCAGGGTGAAGCCGACGAGGGCGACGGTCCGCTTGCCATACTTCGCGGAGAGGCCGGCCGAAAGCATGATCACGATGATGGTCGTGCCGAAACCGGCCATGTTCATGATGCTGTTGAACACGTCGGCCACGTTGGAATTGGCGGCGGTCTCGCGGGTGCCGTGGGCGACGTAGCCGATCCAGTCGAGCAGGCCGCCTGATTTGGCGGCCTCGGCCGTGGTCAGGCCGAGCTTTTCCATGAAGTCGAACATCGCGGCCTTGTCGGCGTAGTGGTGGTAATAATTGTAATGGGCGCCTCCACGGTAGGCCAGCATGGCGAAGTGGAAGACCGTGTAGGCGACGAGGGCGATCCACGGCTTGTTCTTCAGCAGGTCGACAAAGTCCTGCTTGGGCGAGGCGTGGGTCTCGACGACGGGTTTGATGCGCTCCTTGGTGGTGAAGAAGGTGACGAGGAAGAGCAGAAAGCAAACAACGGCCCAGATCGTCATGGTCATCTGCCAGCCGTGCTGACGGTCGTGGCCTTCCGCGAACTTGGCGACGAGGGGCAGCGTGAGACCACCCACGATGAACTGGGCGATATTGACGGAGACGAAGCGGTAGGAATTGAGCTTGGTGCGCTCGTCGAGGTCGCCGGTCATGACGCCGCCCAACGCGGAGTAGGGCATGTTGTTCATCGAATAGAGCGTCATCAGGATCGTGTTGGTGATGCCGGCATAGGCGATCATCATGCCCATGCTCCAGCCGTCGGGCGTGGTGTAGGCGAGGACCATGACCACGGCCCATGGGATGGAGGTCCAGAGTACCCACGGGCGGAACTTGCCCCAGCGGGTGTTGGTGCGGTCCGCGAGCACGCCCATGATGGGGTCAAAGAAGGCGTCCCAGAGGCGGGGCCAGAGAAGGATGGCGGCGGCGGCGCTGGCCGAGAGGCCGAAGACGTCGGTGTAGAAGTTCAGCTGGAACAGAACCATCGTCATGAAGACGAAGTTCGCGGCAGCGTCGCCGGCACTGTAGCCGGCTTTCTCGATGAAGGAAAGTTTTTGAACAACAGGTGCGCTCATGGGGTAGGGGGTCTGGCCGGTCATCTGCGACCGGATTGACTGGGATAGCGTGCGATAATAGGGGTCGGCCCCGGAATCAGACCAGCGCGATTGTGCCGGTGGCGGGAGTGGGAGCGCCCAGGGTGACGGCGCGGGCACCGGGGGAGGCGGAGCCGACCACGAGGCCGTAGTTGCCGGGGACGTGCACGTGGTGGCCGGCGGAATCTACCTGGGCAAACATGGCGGCTGGTAGCTTGAATTCGACGGCGACCGAGCTTTTGGCCGGGACGGAAACTTTCAGGAAGTCCACGAGTGTGGCCAGCGGGGCATCGGTCCAGGAGCGCGGGGGCTGGATGTAGCACTGCACCGCCTCGATGGCAGCGCGGGCGGAGGAATTGGTGATCGTCGTACGCACGACGATCTCCTGGCCGGCGGCCAGCTTGGCGGAACTCAGCGTGAGCGGGCCGTAGGCGAACTTGGCGTAACTGAGGCCGAACCCGAAGGGGTAGAGCGGCTCGATCCCGGAGAACCGATAGGTACGGCCCTTCATCGCGTAGTCGATGAACGGCGGCAGGTCGGCCGTGCGGCGCGGGACGGTGAGCGGCATCTTGCCGGACGGCGAGGCGTCGCCAAAGAGCACCTCGGCCAGGGCGCGGCCACCCTCGCAGCCGGGATACCAGACCTGCAGGACGGCATCGGCAAATTCCTGGACCTCGGGCACGGCGATGGAGCTGCCGCCCGTAAGGACGACGATGAGTTTCTTCGCGTGCTTGCGCAGCTCGATGATGAACTCGAGCTGGACCTTGGGCAGCTCGATGGTGGCGCGATCACCCCCGATGGGGGAGGCCGGACTGTCGCCCTCCTCGCTTTCGAGCGAGGGGTCGAGCCCGATGATGGCGATGGTGACCTCGTTTTCCGCGGCGGTGGAATAGGTGTAGTTGACGCCGGGCGACATCGGGCTGAACAGCGGCGAACCCATCCGGTAAACCGTGCGGCAGCCCTCGGGGGCGCGGGCAAAGATGCCTTCCGCCAGGGTGATGAGCCGCGGGGAGAAACCGTAGTAGTTGCCGATCAGCGCCGTGGTGTTGGCGGCGGTCGGGCCGCACACCAGGATGCTCTCGTGATTCTGCGTCAGCGGCAGGATGCCGTTGTTTTTCAGCAGGACGATGGACTCGATGGCGGCCTCGCAGGAGAGCTGGCGATGCGAATCGCAGTCGATGATCGCCGGGGAGGTCATGGCCCACGGCACCTGGTCCTGCGGGTCGAGCAGGCCGAGCTTGAAGCGGGTGGAGAGCAGGCGGCCCAGCGCGGTGTTGATCTCGGCCTCGGTGACGAAACCTTCCTTCACGGCCACGACGAGGTCGTTGTAGGTGCAGCCGCAATTGAGGTCGCAGCCGTGTTTCACCGCCAAGGCGGCGGATTCGACGGCGTTCCGGGTGACCTTGTGCTGCTGGTGGAAATCGTCGATGGCGCCGCAGTCGCTGACAAAGTGGCCCTTGAAGCCCCAGCGTTGGCGCAGGATGTCCTCGATGAGGAGTTTGCTGCCGCAGCAGGGCTCGCCGAGGGTGCGGTTGTAGGCGCCCATGACGGACTCCACGCCGGCGTCGACGAGTTTCTTGAAGGCGGGCAAGTAGGTCTCGGCAAAATCCTTCTGCGTGGGGATGGCGTCGAAGCCGTGGCGGTCCTGCTCGGGCCCGCTGTGGACGGCGTAGTGCTTGGCGCAGGCCGCGGTCTTCAGGTAGCGGGAATGGTCGCCCTGCAGGCCGCGGACCATGGCGGAGCCGAGTTCACCGGTGAGGCAGGGATCCTCCCCGAAGGTCTCCTGACCGCGCCCCCAGCGCGGGTCACGGAAGATATTGATGTTGGGGGTCCAGAAGGTGAGGCCCTGATACTGGCCGCGCCGGCCGGCGGCGAGGGCGGCGTGGTGCTTGGCCCGGGCCTCGTCGGCGATCGTGGCGGCCACGCGCTTGACGAGGTCGCGGTTCCAGGTGGCGCCGAGGCCGATCACCTGCGGAAACACCGTGGCCCGGCCGTTGCGGCCGACCCCATGGCAGGCCTCATTCCACCAATTGTAGGCGGGCACCCCGAGCCGGTCGACGGCCTTGCTGTCGTGGACGAGCTGACTGATCTTCTCCGGCAGGGTAAGTCTGCCGATGAGGTCGGCGATGCGCGTTCCGAGTGGCAAGTCGGAATCCAGAAAAGGGTGAACGACCGCCATTGGGGGGTGGGGTGGGGTGAGGGTAGAAATGTCGGGACGAGGCGTCACCCGTGCAAATACTGCATGAGGAGGTTCTCGAGATACTCCTGCTTGCCGGACTTGGGAGTGGGTTCGCCCAGTTTGGTCAGGACGAGTTTCTCCAAGCTCTTGAAGCTGGCCTTACCGGTCTCGATGTCGCGGCCGTAGCCGGTGTCGTAGGACGAGTAGCGGTCGGCGACGAACGACTCGAATTTGCCCTCGGCGAGGATGCGGCGCGCGACCTTGAAGGCCAGGGCGTAGGCATCCATGCCACCGATGTGGGCGTGGAAGAGGTCGTCGGCGTCGATGGAGGGGCGGCGGAGCTTGGCGTCGAAGTTGAATCCGCCGGTGCCGAGACCACCTGCCTTGAGGATCGAGACCATGGCGAGCGTGAGTTCGCGGACATCCGTGTTGAACTGGTCCGTGTCCCAGCCGAGGAGCAGGTCGCCGGCATTGGCGTCGATGGAACCCAGGGCGCCGGCGGCGGCGGCCACCTCGATCTCGTGCTGGAAGGTATGGCCGGCCAAGGTGGCGTGGTTGGTCTCGATGTTGAACTTGAAGTGTTGCTCGAGCCCGTAGGTGCGGAGGAAGGCGATGCCGCTGGCGACGTCGAAGTCGTACTGGTGCTTCGTGGGCTCCTTCGGCTTGGGTTCGATGAGAAACTGGCCCTTGAAGCCGATGCTCTTGGCGTAGTCGACGGCCATATGCAGGAAGCGGGCGAGGTGGTCCTGCTCGCGCTTCAGGTTGGTGTTGAGGAGGGTTTCATAGCCCTCGCGGCCACCCCAGAAGACGTAGTTTTCGCCACCGAGTTCCAAGGTGGCGTCCAGCGCGGACTTCACCTGCGCGGCGGCATAGGCAAAGACATGGGCGTCGGGGTTGGTCGAGGCCCCGCACATGAAGCGCGGGTTGGAGAAAAGGTTGGCGGTGCCCCAGAGCAGCTTCACACCCGTGGCCTTTTGCAGGCCTTTGGCGTGGGCGACGATCTTGGCGAGGTGCTTGTTGGACTCGGCGAGGGTGCGGCCCTCGGGCGCGATGTCGCGGTCGTGGAAACACCAGAACGGGGCCTCGATTTTCTGGAAAAACTCGAAAGCGGCGTCCATGCGGACCTGGGCGACGGAAACGGGGTCGGGGCCGCTTTCCCACGGGCGGTTGATAGTGCCGGGACCGAATGGATCGGAGCCGACGCCACGAAACGAGTGCCAGTAGGC
>JANMTJ010000509.1:0-24933 GCA_031390295.1 Oleiharenicola sp. | reverse complement strand
GCCACGGAGCGCACGCTCGGGGTAATCGGTGTATTGCTCCAGCAGGCGAAAATCTGATCCGGAGTGGAAATTCCCCTAGGCTCGGGCTCAAGTATACTATTAGTTTACAACACAAAAGAACCTGACCGCTGCACTCGATGTCAACTAATAGTATACTTAAACCCTATGCCTCCAACCTGGAGAATGAAACATGGATCCGGGCGTGACCGGCGAACGCTGGCAATTATTCGTTCACTGCTTTAGGAAACGCACAGTGTTCGAGGACCTGCGCGGCAATCATGCGGGCGGCGGCGGGTTGGGCGAGGGCACTTAGATTCTTGCGCCAGAGCTGCCAGAGGGCGGCGTCGCTGGCGAAGGCCTGCTGGAGCGTGGCGACGATCTCCGCGGGAGTCTCGGCCAGAGCACCGGCATTGTGGCGGTGCAGCAGCTCGTAGTTGCCCTCCTCCTGGCCGGGGATGATCTGGCTGACGATCAATGGGCAGAGCGCGTTGATGGACTCCTGCGTGGTGGCTCCGCCGGCCTTGCTGATGGCGACGTGGTGGGTCATCAACAGCTCGGGGATGCGGTCGGTCCAGCCAAGAATCTCGGCCAAAGCGGGGGCGCCGGCGGCGAGGACCTCGAGTTCGCGCCGGAGCTTTACGTCGCGCCCCGCGGTGAAGGTGATCCGCCAGTTGCGGTGCTGCAGCAGCTCGCGGGCGATGCGCAGTGCGGGACCGCGTCCGGAGTTGATCATGAAAAGGATCCGGCGGGGCGTGTGGGCGGTGATCGCGGGCGGCTGCCACTGCGACAGCCGATCGGCAAACTTAAGATTCACGGGGAAGCCGCTGACGTGGATCCGGCCCGGGGCGACGCCGCGGGCGCGGAGGAAGGCGGCGGAGTCATGGTCCGTGACGAACCAGCCCTCGGACGGGGTGCGATACCAGAGGGAGTTGATCGTGAGGGCGTCGGTGATGACGGTGAAATGCGGGCAGAAGATGTGCCCTTGGCGGCGGAGCGAGTTGAGGAGCCAGGCATAAACCGGGTAGGTGGAGACGATGGCCACGGGCTGTTTCTCGGCAATGAGACGGCCCAGCAGGCGGCGGTGGCTGGCAAGGGTGCGCAGCAGTGAGGGCGCGCGCGGCGACTGGTCGAGCCAACGGTAGAACCGGCTCCAGACCTTGGGGGCGGCGTTGATGAGCCGCAGGTAGCCGCGGCGGGAGAGATTGTTGAGGCGCGGGGCGCGCAGGGCGAAGATGTCAACGAGTTCGGCCTCAATGCCGGGTTGCTCGTTGAAGGCGGACTGCAGGGCGCGCGCGGCGCTGTTGTGTCCCTCGCCAAAGCCGGCGGTGAGGATCAGTATTTTAGCCATGGAGTGTTTCGGCTGGTGTAGGGTCGGCGCTTGTCGCCGGACCGGAGGGCAGGCGGTGCGGCCCGTCGACAGGCAACGGCCCTACAAAAAACGGGTTCATCGAGCCACTTCTTCTGCCACGTGGGCGGCGAACAGGCCGGTGGCGGGAAAGGGCAGGGGTACGTCCTCGTCCAGCTCGGTCGGTTCGTCCCGGGGCAGGGGAAATTTCACCGTGAATTCCTTGAACGTGATCAGCTCGAAACGGCCGTCGTGATGCTCGACGATGCCGGAGAGCGACTCGACCCAGTCGCCCGAGTTGAGGTAGTGGATGTTGCCGATCATCTTGTCCGCCGGGGTGTGGATGTGGCCGCAGATGACGCCGGTGCAGCCGCGGTCGCGGGCCAGGGCGGCGACCTGCTCCTCGAACTTGCCGATGAAGCTGACGGCCTGCTTGACGCGGGCCTTGATGGCCTGACTGAGGGAGAAGTATTCCTTGCCGCGCAGGCGGCGGAACCAGTTGTAGAGGCGGTTGAGGCGGAGGAGAAACGCGTAGCCCATGTCGCCGAGGTGGGCGAGGAAGACCATGTTCTTCACCACCCCGTCAAACACATCGCCGTGCAGCACGAGGTAGCGGCCGCGCGCCGTATCCAGCACGTAGTCCTCAACGAGGTGGAGGCGCTCGAACTGCATGGGCAGGAGCCGGCCGAGGAAGTCGTCGTGATTGCCGCGCAGGTAGATCACCTCGGTGTCACGCTTCTGGATCATGGTGAGGACGCGGCGGACGAACTTGGTGTCGCTCTTGGTCCACTGGCCGTCGCGGCGCAGGCGCCAGCCGTCGATGATATCACCATTGAGGATCAGGCGCTCGCAGCGGGTGTGCTTGAGGAAGTGGGAGACTTCCCGGACCTTGCTGTGCGGCGTGCCGAGGTGGATGTCGGACAGGATGACCGAGCGGACGTTGAGGATGGGTTTCATGGGAGGGAAAACTTCGGAAACCTGGTTAGTCATTCTGAGCGCAGCGAAGAATCCAGAATGGCGACCGGAGTGATCATGCTACTGGATCCTTTGCTACGCTCAGGATGACGGAAACGGGGGTTGGATTCACGCGCGGCCTCGATGAGGTCAGCTTCAAACTGGGCGATCACGCTGTCCCACGAGCGGGTGCGGACCGTTTCGACGGCGCGGGAGCGCAGCCTGACGGCGAGGCCGGGCTCAGTGACGAGACGGGCGGCCGCGGCGATGAAGGCCCGTTCGTCGTTGAGCGGGACGAGCAGGCCAGATTCCCCGTGCCGGACGAGTTCCCGGGCGGCGGCATAATCGTAACCCGAGAAAGCCAGTCCGCTGGCGAGGGCCTCGGCGGCGACGTTGCCGTAGGTCTCGGTGGTGCTGGCATGCAGGTAGAGATCGGCGGAGGCGTAATGGCGCGCGAGGGTGTCCCGGTCCACGAAGCCGGTGAAGAGGCAGTGGCGGTGCTCTTTCTCCAGACCCGCGCGGAGCGGTCCGTCGCCCACGAGGACGAAGCGGCAGCGGGGGTTGGCCCGGCGCATGGCGTCGTAGGCGCGGAAGAGCAGGCCGTAGTTCTTTTCCCGGGCCATCCGGCCGGTGTGGATCACGACGGGATCATCCGGCCCGGCACCCCAGGCGGCGCGGAGGGAATCCTGCCGCCGACTGGCGGAGAACAGGGCGGTATCAACCCCGCGCGACAACACGCGAAGATTCAAGTAACCATCGCTCTCCAGTTCCGTGCAGAGCTCGCGGGTGGGGGCGAAGGTACGGAGGGTGCGGTTGTGGAAATAACGGAGCCACCGCGCCGTCAGCGAGAACAGCCAGCTGAAACGGTAGTCGCGGGTATAGTGGTGGAAGTTGGTGTGGAAGCTCGAGGTGACCGGCAGGCCGAGGTCGCGGGCCGCGTTGAGGGCCGAGAAGCCGAGGGGGCCTTCCGTGGCGATGTGGACGAGGTCGGGCCGATGGCGGCGCCAGCGCCGGCGCAGCCGAAGCCCGGCGGGCAGGCCGAAACGGAGCAGGGGATAGCCGGGAATGGGCAAGCCCGGCAGCAGCAGCTGCGTGACAGAACCATCGCTAAGTTCCGTCAGGCCACCCGTTTCAGTGCGCTGGCGCGGGCGGATGACCGTGACCTGATGGCCCCGGCGCGCGAGGCCCTGCACGAGATGGCCGAGCGTCATGGCGACGCCGTTGATTTCGGGAGAGTAAGTTTCGGTTACGAGGACAAGGTTGAGCGCCCCACCACGCGCGGGGCGCACTAATGGTTTTGGAGGAGTTCCGCAGCAAGTGGTGGGAAGGGTGCTAGAATTCAATCAGGTTGGCCCGGGTGGCGGCGACCTGCCGTTCACTGAGCGCGGGGCATTATGGCCGGGCCAGGTGAAGAACCGGTGCCGGCCGGGTGACAATCCGGTGAAAACCCGGGCAGTGGCAGGGTTGTAAAGACGCCAAATTGGTGTTGCAGGGCGCAGCCGGGAGTTTCTAACGTGGTTTCTTTAGTTTGATGCAATCCCACGGCCCCAAGCGCATCTACACACCGCAGTCCCTCGAATTCTGGTTCGGTCGCCTAGAGGCCGACTGGGAGGGGCAATTTGACACGAGCCACGCCGAGCGGGGTCAGGCGATGTACCGGAACAACGAGATCCGGGAGGTCGAGCTGGGGGCCACCGACGCCATCATCCACCGGCGGGTGGACAAGAAGGAGGAGTATGCCGTGATCGAGTGGGAGGGCGACATCATCAAGGTCCGGTCCTCCTCCACCGACCAGTTGCTGGCCAACGCCATCGCCGTGGCCGGTTTGCACGAGATCGAGGAACTGCTGGTGGATGAGATCAACGCGCTCCTGCCGGGTGCCACCTCCAAGCACAACGGCACCGCCAACGGGTCCAACGGCCACGGCGCGGTCCCCGAGTCGAACGGCCACCCCGGCGTGAAGCCGGACAGCCAGCCCGCGCGCGACCTCCTGCTGAGCTTCACCACGAACGGCGACGGCCTCGTGTTCCTGGCCTACTGGAAAAGCGGCCGCAGCCGCATTCCCGCCCTCGGCAACACCGTCAACCATCCGACCGCCGCGGAGCGCGCCAAACTCATCGCCCTGGCCACCTACGCCCGCAAGGCCCACTTCCGCTACAACCAGGCCACGCACGCCTACGCCCTCGACGCGCTGGCCGACATCCCCGGATTCCTGCGCGATTTCCTCCCGCACTGGAAAAAGCAGTTCGCCATCGAGCTCGACGTCAAGGTGAACAACATCAAGCAGGGCGCCCGGGCCGTTGAGATCGAGGCGGTCGCGGAGAGCCGCGACGGCGCCGGGCTGAACCTGCGCTGGATTTTCCGCGCGGGCGAAAAGCTCCTCACCGACGAGCAGGCCGCCGCCCTCCTCAAGCACGGCCGCACGCCGATGCTCATGCCCGACCTGGGCATCGTCACGATGACGCCCGAGAAGTGGGAGAGCTACCAGCAGTGGAAGCGCAACATCGAGGACACCCTGGTCGATGGCGAGATCCCGGCCTACCTGATCTTTTCCCTGTTCACCGACCAGCGCATCAAGGTGACGCTCGGGGCCGAGCTCGATGCCTGGCGGCAGAAGGTGATGACGCCGCCCGCGACCCCGCCGGCCCTGCCGGACTTCCTGCGCAACTACCAGCGGCGCGGCGTCGAGTGGATGCACCACCTCTGCGAGACCGGCTGCCACGGCCTGCTGGCGGACGAGATGGGCCTCGGCAAGACCGCCCAGGTCATCGCACTGCTGCGGTCCCGGCCGCTCGCCCGGCAGCGGCACGTCGTGGTCTGCCCCGCCAGCGTGGTGCCGGTGTGGCGCGAGGAGCTCGCCCGGTTTTATCCCGACGCCAAGGTGGACACGCTCAAGTCCGGCAATGATTTCAAGTCCACCAAGGGCCCCTGCATCTGGCTCGCGAGCTACACCCAGCTGCGCAAGCACCGCGCCCTGCTCGATACGACGCCCTTTGGCTACGCCATCCTGGACGAGGGCCAGTTCATCAAGAATCCCGACGCCAAGGTCACGCAGGCCTGCTTCGCGCTGAAGGCCGAGCACCGGATCGTGATGACCGGTACGCCGCTCGAGAACCGCCAGCTGGACCTGTGGTCGATCTTCCGCTACCTCCTCCCCGGCCTGCTTGGTTCGCGGGCGGGCTTCGAGACGGCGCTGATCCAGGACCGCGATGGCACGATGCACCGGCTGCGCCAGCAGGTCGCGCCGTTCATCTTGCGCCGGACCAAGAACGAGGTCGCCACCGAGCTGCCGCCCAAGGTCGAGATGGACCTGCTCTGCCCGCTCACCGAGGTGCAGCGCGCCGAATACGCGCGCATCTGCACCGAGGGCCTGGCCCGGCTCGGCGAGGACATCGGCCTGGCGCTGCGGGAGAAGTCCTTCGGCTTTCTCGCCCTGCTCACCCGCCTCCGGCAGGTGTGCTGCGATCCCGACCTGCTGCCGTGGATCAACTCGCCGCTGACCGACAGTGGCAAACTCCAGCTGTTGCTCGAGAAGCTGCAGGAGGTGGTGGCGAGCGGCCACAAGGTCGTCATTTTCTCCCAGTTCGTGACGCTGCTCGACCGCGTGCGCACCGCCCTGGACCAGACATACCCGGATCTGCCCCGCTACGAGATCACCGGCATGACGGTGGACCGGCAGAAGCCCGTGAAGGATTTCCAGTCGGCGCAGGGCGCGGCGGCCATGCTGGTGAGCCTCAAGGCGGCGGGCACGGGCATCACGCTGCATGCGGCGGATTACGTGTTCCTGCTCGACCCGTGGTGGAATCCCGCCGTGGAGGACCAGGCGATCGACCGTGTGCACCGCATCGGCCAGACCAACACGGTCTTCGTCTACCGCATGATCACGGCCGGCACCATCGAGGAGCGCATCCAGGCCCTCAAGGGCGAGAAGAAGCAGCTTTTCAACCAGGTGGTCGGCGGCCACTCCGGCGACTTCGAGTGGACGAAGCATTTCAGCTCGCTCAACAGCCTCATCCAGCTGACCGCACTGGAAGCCGCCGAACCCGAGACGGCCTACGGCCCGACGGCGCCCGCGCCGGCTCCGTCCGCCACCTGACGGGAACAAGCCTTGTCAGGCACGGCCGGGCCGCGTAAGGGAATGGCGCGTGAAGCAAGTCGTGCCGCAAATCTACAGCCGGTTGCTGCGCCTTTTGCGCTGGCGGCTGTGGATCGTCGAAAAGCTGCGGCCCTCGCCGTGGCAGGAGACGCTGGCCTATGCGGCGGTCGCGGGCGTGCTCGGGGCGCTGGCGGCACTGATGTTCCGGGGCGGGGTGGAGCTGATCCACCGCCTGCTGACCGGGAACACGGAGGCCATCGTGGATTCCTTCCGGGAGCTGGAGTGGTGGCAGCGGCTGATGATCCCGGCGGTCGGCGGGTTGATGGCGGGCCTGGTGCTGCTTTTCGGCAAACGGCTGCACCGCGGCCAGAGTTCGACGGATTACATGGAGGCGATCCTCATCGGTAGCGGCAAATTGCCAGTGCGGGCCAGCCTGGTGAAGAGCACGGCGGCGATGTTCTCCATCGCCTCGGGCGGATCGATCGGTCGCGAGGGCCCGATGGTGCAGCTGGCCGCGGTGGCGGCCTCGTGGCTCGGGCGCTGGCGCAAACTGTCGGACCCGCAACTGCGCCTGCTGGTGGCCTGCGGCGCGGCCGCGGGCATCGCGTCGGCTTATAACGCCCCGATCGCCGGGTCGTTTTTCGTGGCGGAGATCATTTTGGGCACCATCGCGATGGAGAGCCTCGGTCCGCTGGCGGTCGCCGCCGTGGCGGCGACCCTGACCATGCGCACCCTCTCCAACGCCCACACGGTGTACGCGGTGCCGGCGTTCACCCTGCATTCGCTGTGGGAAATGGGACCATTTTTGGTCCTGGGGGTGATGGCCGGCACGGTGGCGCCGTGGTTCCTGCGCTCGCTGCGGGCGGCGGAGCGGTTGTTTGCGGCGACCAACCTGCCGGTGCCGGTGCGGTTGATGCTCGGCGGCCTCATCGTGGGCGGCCTGGCAGTCTGGGTGCCGGAGGTCTGCGGCAACGGGGACAGTGTGGTGAGCGCGATCCTGAACGGCCAGCTGGTCTGGCAGTCGATGTTGCTGGTGCTGGTGTGCAAATGGGCGGCGACGGCCGCCTCCTTCGGCTCGGGTGCGCCGGGCGGGGTGTTCACGCCGACCCTGTTCATGGGGGCGACGCTGGGTTACCTGTTCGGCTACGGGGTGCATGAGGTCTGGCCGCTGGGCGCAGCGGACCCGCAGGCATTTGCCTTGGTGGGCATGGGCGCCCTGCTGGCGGCGGCGAGCCACGCCCCGGTGATGGCGATCATCATGCTCTTCGAGATGACGCTCAGCTACGACATCATCATGCCGCTGATGGTGTGCAGCGTCGTGGCCTACTACACCGCGCGGGGCATCGAGAACCAGTCGCTCTACAGCGAGGCGCTCACGAAGAAGGCGGCGGCCTCGCCCGAGGCCGTCCACCTGCCGGGGGTGGTGGCCGACCTGGCGAAGCCGCAGACATCGGCCGTCAGGCCGACCTCGCGGTTCGAGGTGATCGCGCAGGAATTCCTGCAGAGCCGTGAGGAGGAAATCTACGTGACGAACACCGAGGGGCGGTATGCGGGAGCGATCTCACTCCATGACATCAAGCCGCACCTCAGCGATGACGCGGTGGCGACGCATGTGATCGCCGAGGATTTGCTGCGCGAGGATGTACCGGCGGTGGCACCATCGGCCTCGCTGGCCGACGCCCTGCGGGTGTTTGCCATGCATGCCGGCCAGACCCTGCCGGTGGTCGAGGCGGGCACGGGCCGCCTGACGGGCATTTTGGTGAAGAATGACCTGCTGCTGGCGCTGCTGGAAGGGCGCGGGGCGGAGAAGCGCGGCACCAAGCCGCCGTGGCAGGCGTAGGCAATTGAATGTAGGGCGGTGCTTGTCCGGCTAGTTTCCCGGTTTGTCACACGGGCGTCACGAAACCGTAACAATGCGCCGCTATGGTCACGACGCGTCCCGGCACTCCGCCGGTCACTTGCACACCTCCAAGCAATAACCTCCGATCATGTTCAACCTGAAATCCAAAATGTCCGCCTTGCTGGCCGCCCTGCTGTGCGCCGGCACGGTCCTTGCCCAAGATAGCGGCCCGCTGATTGATCTCCTGATCAAGAAGGGCGTCCTCAATGACCAGGAGGCGGAGGATCTCCGCGCCGAGCTGATCAAGGATTTCGCGTCCAATTCCTCCGCGGGAAAACTCAATCTATCCACGCCCCTGACCGAGCTCAAGATCGCCGGCGATGTGCGTATCCGCTACGAAGGCCGGGGCGGCGAGCTGCCGAATGGCGACGACCTCGCCCGCGACCGCTTCCGCTACCGCATGCGCACCGCGCTGACGGGCAAGCTGCTCAACAACTGGGGCTGGGGCGTCCGTCTGGAGACCGGCGGTGGCAGCCGCTCGAGCAACGTGACGATGGGCGATGATGCCGGTCCCTATGCCAAGACCAATGACGGCGTCTTCGTCGGCCAGATCTATGCCACCTGGTCCCCGACCCCGGAGTGGACCTTGACCGCTGGCCGCATGGCGAACCCGCTCGTCACGACCTCGATGGTCTGGGACGGTGACATCAATCCTGAGGGCTTCGCCGAGCAATTCCGGACGCGCCGCGAAAACAACGAGTTCTTCGCCACGTTCGGGCAGTTTCTCTACAGCACCTCGGGCACCCAGGATCCCTTTGCAGCCATCACCCCCGCCAACATCGCGGGCACGGAGGATTTGTTCCTGACCGCCTGGCAGGGTGGTTACAAGCGCTACATCAAGGGCGCGACGACCTTCTTCCAGATCGCCCCGGTCGTGTACGTCTATGTCAACAACGACCGGCTGGCCAATCCCGCGGCTTTCAATTCCTCCATGAGCGCGACCAACGCCGCGCCCGTCAACAACCTCTTCGTCCTTGAAGTACCGGTCGAATACAACTGGGTGACCGGGAACGGTACGCCGGTGCGCGCCTTCGCTGATGTCGCCATCAACTTCGATGCCGACTCTCGCGCCCGTAAGTTCGGCCGGGCCGACCTGGATGGTGAGGACAAGGCCTATCATGTCGGCATCCAGTATGGCAAAGCCTCCCTGGCGGGTGAATGGGATGCCCGGCTGATCTACCAGTCGGTCGGAGCCTTCGCGCTGGATTCCAACCTGGTGGATTCCGACCTCTTCGACAGCAAGACCAACATGCAGGGCCTCATCCTCGGCGGCAACTACGCCCTCGGGGCCGCCACGCAGCTCAGCCTCACCTATGCCGCCGGCGACCGCAAAAATACCACCGTCATCGCGTCCGGTGCCGGTGATGTGGGCAGCAACAACGCCCTGGAGAACTACTGGCTCTTCCAGGTCGACCTGAACGTCAAATTCTAACCCTCCGCACCTCCACTTCATGAAAAAGACCATCCTCCTTCTCTCCATCCTGCTCGCTGCCGGCGCCGCCTCGGCCCAGAAGCTCGTCATCAAGGGTTCCGACACCCTTGGGGCCAAGCTCGTGCCCATGCTCGCCGAGGACTACCGTGCCCGCCACTCGGGCGTGGTGTTTGAAATCGCCGCCGAGGGCTCCACCACCGGCATTGCCGCCATCACCGACAGCACCGCGCAGATCGGCATGTCCTCGCGCCGCGCCAAGGCCACGGAGGCCTCGGCCGCCCTCGCCAAGGGCGTCAGTCTCAAGCCCACCATCGTGGCGTTCGACGGCATCGGCGTGATCGTCAACACCGGAAGCCCGGTCAGCAACCTCACCAAGCGCCAAGTCGAGCAGATCTTCACGGGCGACATCACGGACTGGGCGCAGGTCGGCGGTGCGCCGGGCAAGATCTCGATCTACACGCGCAACACGTCGTCGGGCACCTATGCCGACTTCAAGGAACTGGCCATGAAGAAGCGGGACTACGCCGGTTCTTCGCAGAAGATGGCCGGCAACGAACAGATCGCCGCCGAGGTCGCCAAGAACCCGAGCGGGATCGGCTACGTCGGCCTGGCCTACCTGCACAGCCCCGGCGTGAAGGTGGTCACCATCGACGGTGCCACGCCCACCGAGGATTCGGTCCTCGCCAAGACCTATCCCTATGCCCGCCCGACGTTTTACTACACCAACGGCGAGCCCACCGGCGAGGCGGCCAAGTTCATCGAGTTCACGCTCAGCGACGCCGGCCAGCAGGTGGTGCGCAACGTTGGCTTCGTGCCGGTGCGCAAGCTCTGAGCCTCGTTCCTCCCCACGACAATCACCCCGCCCGCAGTCGCTTACCGGCTGCGGGCGGACTTTTGTCACAGAACTGTAACCTGAGCCGGTTGACCGGCGCTCGGCGCAGGCCCGAGATACCAGCGTTCCCATCGCATGTCTTCCCCGATCGAACTCGCCACCGCGCCACAGCGGGTGCCCACGCACCAGGCCCTGCTGACCAAGCGTGGCGGCTGGTTTTTCGGCATCCCCGGCGAGCAACTCGCCAAGGTGGTCTTCCAAGGCAACGCCGCGATCTCGATCCTGGTGCTGGCGCTGATCACCTACACGATCTTCCGGGATGCGGTGAACTTCCTGCCGCAGAATCATGACAACCTCCGCATCTACCGGCTCGCCGGCCTGGAGTTCGTCGACCTGCTGCGGGAGCAGGTCAAGGTGCACAGCACGCTCTCGCGCTACCTGCTGAAGGTCCGCAGCGACGAGCAGCAGCGCCTGATCAAGGGCGGGCTGGATGTCGCGGCCGCGAACGCCAGCCTGGTCGACTTTGACGCCTTGGCCAATGTCTTCGCCGACGCCGCCCTGGACCACGAGACGATTCTGGGAGAAATGACCGACCAGGTTTCCGCGGTGAAGGACCGCTACAAGGTGGCCGCCGACCTGCAGGAGGCCCGCCAGAATCTCCTGGCGGCCGCGGCGCAGCACCCGGCCCGGGCCGCCGAATTGATCAAGCAGGCTGATGCCTACGAAATCGAGTCGATCGACTTCAAGGCCGAGATCACCTCCGTGGTCGCCCGACGCCCGGAGGTGCAGGCGGCCAACCGGAAGCTCGAGACTGCCCTGCGGACCGCCAGCGAGTCCGTGGCCCGGCTCAACGATCCCGTGCAGCGCCGGGCCCTGGGACGCTTCGAGGAACACCTGACGGCCTATCGTGCCGACGTGGCCGAGACCGAGCGGCGCCTGCTCGCCTGGGACCAGCTCAAGCCGATTGCCTGGTATGAGTCGTTCAGCGCCTTTCTCTTCGGCCGGCAATGGCTCACGGCCAGCTTCTGGCAGGACTGGTATGGCGTCATCCCGCTCTTCGCCGGCTCGCTGATCATCGCCGTGCTCGCGCTCGTGCTGGCCATCCCGCTGGGGGTCGCCGCGGCGATCTATGTCAACCAGGTGGCCTCGCCGGCCGAGCAGAAGTTCATCAAGCCCACCATCGAGTTCATCGCCGCCATCCCGAGCGTGGTGCTCGGCTTTTTTGGCATCGCCGTGCTGGGGGAGACCCTGCGGCGCGTGTCGCAGGTCGAGTGGCTCGGCTGGGTCCCCGGGTTCCCGATGCTGGAGCGGCTCAATGCCACCACGGCGGCCTTCCTCCTGGCCCTGATGGCCATTCCCACGATCTTCAGCCTCGCGGAGGACGCGATCAACAACGTGCCGCGTTCGTTCAAGGAGGCCTCGCTCGCCCTCGGGGCCACGCGGCTGCAGACGATCATCCGCATCACGATTCCCGCCGCGCTCTCCGGCATCATGGCGGCCATTCTGCTCGGTTTTGGCCGCGTGATCGGCGAAACCATGGTCGTCCTCCTCTGCGCCGGCAACCGCATCGAGATTCCCGATTTCTCGGCCGGGCTCGGGGCGATCTTCCAGCCGGTGCACACCATGACGGGCATCATCGCGCAGGAAATGGGCGAGGTGGTGCGCAACAGCATCCACTACCGTGCGCTCTTCATGGTGGGGGTCGTGCTGTTCCTGATTTCCCTGCTCATCAACTGGCTGGCGCAGAAAATCGTGCGCCGCTACCGCATCTCCATCGGCTGAGCCATGAGCACCCCCGCACCCCAAACCCGGATATTCGCCCGGCCGACCGCGGCCAAGCGCACCGAGAAGGGCGTGTTCTGGCTCCTGCGCCTGAGCACCTATTTTGTGCTGGCCTGCGCCGTCTTCATCTTTCTCGACATCGGCCTGAAGGGCGGGGCGGTGATCTTCCAGCTGAAGCCGCCCTTCATCAACGTGCCCTTCCTCACCCAGGCGCCGGAGACCCTCAACGTGGTCGAGCTGGACGGCAAGAAGGTGCGGATGGGCGACCACGAGTTCCGTGCCTTCAAGGCCGCGAACCCGGACAAGCTGAAGGGTGTGACGGTGGAGACGTATGTCTACTCCGCCGGCGGCATCTTCCCCAACATCGTCGGCACCGTCCTGCTCGTGGGCGGATCCATCATCATCGCACTCGTGCTCGGGGTGTTGAGCGCCATCTACCTGAGTGAATACGCCACGGAGGGCCCCTTCGTGCGTTTCCTCCGCCTCTCGATCGTCAACCTCGCGGGCGTGCCGTCCATCGTCTACGGTCTGTTCGGTTTCGGCCTGTTCGTCATCGCGCTGGACTTCGGGGTGTCGCTGCTCGCCGGCTGGCTGACCCTGGCGTTCATGGTGCTGCCGATCATCATCACGGCCTCGGAGGAATCGCTCAAGGCCGTGCCGCGGGGTTTTCGTGAGGGTTCGCTGGCGCTCGGGGCCACCAAGCTGCAGACCATCATGACCAATGTCCTGCCCTATGCGATGCCGGGCATCCTGACCTCGTCGGTGCTGGCCATCGCCCGGGTGGCCGGCGAGACGGCGCCGATCATGTTCACCGCCGCCTTCGTCGTCCGTGACGAACTGCCCTGGCAGGTGCAGAAGGCGACCGATTTCCTTTTCCAGGGCGTCATGGCGCTGCCTTACCACATCTACGTGGTGGCCTCCAAGATCCCCCAGAACGAATACACGCGCGACGTCCAGTACGGCACGGCATTCGTGTTTCTCTTCACCGTGGCTGCCATCGCGATGACCTCCATCGTGCTGCGCGTCCGCCTGCGCAAAAAATACAAATGGTAACCTCTCTCATGCTTGAACCCACCACCACTCCCGTAACCGTCCGCCCGGTCGCGGTCCCTGCGGCGAATGCCCCGGCCGCGGGCGCGGCGACAACCGCCCCCGCCACCGGTCGCCCGATGATCGAGATCGACGACGTGGATTTCTTCTACG
Source organism: Oleiharenicola sp. (assembly GCA_031390295.1). GTDB lineage: Bacteria > Verrucomicrobiota > Verrucomicrobiia > Opitutales > Opitutaceae > Lacunisphaera. The sequence continues at coordinate 11,389 of JANMTJ010000509.1, read as the reverse complement.
GGGCCAACCAGGCCCTGCATGACATCACCCTCAACATCGCCGAGCGGGAGGTCACCTCCTTCATCGGCCCTTCCGGCTGCGGCAAGAGCACGCTGCTGCGCTGCCTCAATCGCATGAACGACCTCATCGACGGCACCCGCCTGCCCACCGGTCGGATCCTGATCGACGGGGTGAACATCTACGACCCGCGGGTCGATGTCATCGAGCTGCGCAAGCGGGTGGGCATGGTATTTCAAAAGTCCAACCCCTTCCCGAAGTCCATTTACGAAAACGTCACCTACGGTCTCCGCATCCAGGGGGAGAAGCGCAAGACCCGGCTCGAAGAGGTGGTCGAGCGGAGCCTGCGCGCGTCCGCCCTGTGGGAGGAGGTCAAGGACCGCCTGCACGACAGCGCCCTCGGACTCTCCGGCGGCCAGCAGCAGCGCCTCTGCATCGCCCGCGCCATCGCCGTCGAACCCGAGATCATCCTGATGGACGAGCCCTGCTCCGCCCTCGACCCCATCGCCACCGCCAAGGTGGAGGAGCTCATTCACGAGTTGAAGAAGGACTTCACCATCGTCATCGTGACCCACAACATGCAGCAGGCCGCCCGCTGCTCGGACCGCACGGCCTTCTTCTACCTGGGCAAACTGATTGAATACGCCGAGACCCGCACCATCTTCATGAATCCCTCCAACCCGCAGACCGAGGCCTACGTCTCCGGCCGCTTCGGTTAAACCGCCACGCCCATGACCAACTTCGACGAAGAACTCCAGATGCTGAAGGACAAGCTCCTCGCCATGGCCAGCCATGCCGAGAGCGCCGTGTCCCGTTCCATCCGGTCCCTGACGGAGCGGGACGACGCGCTGGCGCTGCAGGTGCAGAAGGACGACAACATCCTCGACCGCTACGAGATCGAGATCGACGACATCGCCATCCACCTGCTCTCGATGGCCCCGGTGGCGTCGACCCTCCGGCTCATCACCGTGGCGATGAAGATCTCGCAGAACCTCGAGCGGGTGGGGGACGAGGCGGTGAAGATCGCCCGCCGCGCGGTCAGCCTGAATGCCGAGCCCCAGCTCAAGCCCTACGTGGACCTGCCCCGCATGGCGCAGATGTCGCTGAAGATGTTGCGCGGCGCGCTGGATGCGTTCGTGGAACGCCAGCCCGACGAGGCCCGGACCATCATCCCGACCGACACGGATGTGGACAACCTGAACCGCCAGCTGCACCGCGAGCTCTCGAGCTTCATGGTCGAATCGCCCACGAACATCTCGCGCTGCCTCTCCCTCATGGCCATCTCCCGCTCACTCGAGCGGGTGGCCGATCATGCCACGAACATCGCGGAGGAGATTGTTTACCTTTACGAGGCGCGGGACATCCGCCACTCCAAGGGCAAACCGAATGAAGCCGAAAATCCTGGTCGTTGACGACGAGCCCGATGCCCTCGAGGTCATCGCCTTCAAGCTGAAGGAAGCCGGCTACACGCCGCTGACCGCGGCGGACGGACAGCGCGCCGTGGAACTGGTGCGCGAGGAGCGGCCCGCCCTGGTCGTGCTCGACCTGATGCTGCCCAAGATCGACGGGCTGGAGGTGTGCAAGATCCTGCGCCGCGACCCGGCCACCGCCGGCATTCCCATCATCATGCTCACGGCCCGCGCGGCGGAGATGGACCGCATCGTCGGCCTCGAGCTGGGGGCCGACGATTATGTGACCAAGCCCTTCAGCCCCCGCGAACTGGTGTTGCGGATCAAGAAGGTGCTGACCCGGACCCAGCAGACCGACGAGCCCGCCACCCACCTGCGCATCGGGGTGCTGGACATCGACGCGGTCCGCCACCTGGTGAAGGTCAAGGACCAGCCCATCACGCTCACCGCCACGGAATTCAAGCTGCTCGAGCTGCTGGCCCGGCGGCGCGGCCGGGTGCAGACGCGGGACCGCCTGCTGCAGGATGTGTGGGGCTATGACAACCCGATCGACACCCGCACGGTGGACACGCACATGCGGCGGCTGCGGGAAAAACTCGGTCCGGCGGCGGAATATCTGGAAACGATCCGGGGCGTGGGTTATCGCTTTGGGACGAACGGATGACCGGATTCACCCTTTTTCTCGTGGCGGCCCTCGTGCTCACGGTGGCGTGGGCGGTGCGGTTGCGCCGGCAGCTTGCGGAAGTCCGTGAGGCCGGTGAGCGCGAACGGGCAGCGTTGCAAAAGACGCATGCCACCGCCCTGGGTGAGCAGCAGGAACGACTCGCGGCCGTGCTGGGCCAGATGCTGGAGGCCCTGATCGTGGTGGATGACAACGGGCGCATCTCGCTGGCCAACCGGGCGGCCGCCCAGCTTTTCGGCTTTCAACCGCCGGTCGAGGGCCGGCCCCTGCTCGAGGTGGTGCGGCACCATGAATTTTCCGCGCTGCTGGCGCGGCTGGAACATGAGCCCGAGGTGCCGGATTACGAAATGCACCTGGAAGGGGCGGTGTCGCGCACCCTGAATGTCAATGCCGTGCGGATGCTGGATGCGGCGGCCCGGCCCGCCGGGGCGCTCTTCGTGGTGCACGATCTCACCCCGCTGCGGAAACTGGAAGGCATGCGGGAGGAGTTTGTGGCCAACGTGAGCCATGAATTGCGCACCCCTCTTTCGTTGATCAAGGGTGCCGCGGAAACCCTGCTGGACGGCGGCCGGCACGATCCGGTGGCGTTGGAGAAATTTCTTGGGATCATCGACCGGCACGCCAGCCGGCTGAACCTGCTGATTGAGGATCTGCTGCTGCTCTCGGCCATCGACTCAGGCCGGATTGTGCTGCGGTCCGAAACGGTGGTCCTGCGCGACCTGGCCGGGGAAATCATGGGGGATTTCCAGACTACCGCCGCCGGGCGCGGCATAGTCCTGCGGAACAACCTGCCGGATACGCTCCGGGCGCGCGGCGACGCGGGCCGGTTGCGGCAGATCCTGTCCAACCTGATCGACAATGCCATCAAGCACGGGGGCAAGGGCACGGTCGAGGTTGGCGGGGCGCCGCTGGCCGCGGGCTGGCTGCAATTCTGGGTGCGGGATGAGGGAGCGGGGATACCGGAGGAGGCGCGCGGGCGGGTCTTCGAGCGGTTCTTCCGCGTGGACAAGTCGCGCGCCCGGCCGCAAGGCGGGGGCACCGGGCTGGGTCTGGCGATCGTGAAAAACCTCGTGCTGGCGCACGGCGGCGAGGTGCGGGTGGAGAGCGCGGAGGAGCGCGGCACCACCTTCTTTATCAAGCTCCCGGCGGAGTGAGAGGGCGAGACGTTATCGCCGGTTTTTGTGGGCGCGAGCTTGCTCGCGATAGGTTCGCCAAACGTCGCGAGCAAGCTCGCTCCCACATTCTCAAACCGCGCCCGCTCAATCCCGGGCCTTGACCGTGTAGAGCGCCACCAGCGCCGCGCCGATGGCCTGGGAGAGCTCGCCGAGGGTGGCGGGGACGATCTTGACGCGTTCGCGCTGCTGGGGCCAGAGGTAGGGCAGGGCGGACTCGCGGATGATGCGCAGGTAGCGTTCGCGGAACTCGGGCGTCGTGGCCTCGGGGTCGATCAGACCGCCGCCGATGACGACGTATTCGGCATCCACGGCGACCAGCAGCGAGGCCATGTGCAGGCCAAGCGCCTTCGCCTGGAAATTGAAGATGTCCACGGCGAGCGGGTCGCCTTTCTGGGCCAGCGTGCGGAGGGAAAAGGCCTTCTCCTTGATCGGGGCGGGGGAGGTGTGAAAGGGGTGGGTGGGATGCTTCGGCAGGAATTCCTCGAGCAACTGTGGCAGGCCGGAGATGGTGGTGTAGGGCTCGATGCAGCCCCAGTCGCGCCCGCAGCCGCACTTCAGGATCTTCATACCGCCGAGCATATGGAGCACGGCGGGCATGTGGCCACCTTCCATGCCGTTGAGGGTGTCGCCGTCGAGTGGCAGGCCGTTGGCGTCCACATAGGCGACGCCGAGGCCGGATCCGGGTGCGAGCATGAGCACGGTGGAGCGGCTGCTGCCGCGCACGCGTTGCGCCTCGCCCACGCCGCCGTAGTTGCCGTCGTTGCCGACGATGAGGGGGAGGGTCCGGCCGGCGGCGGCCGCCAGGGCGGCGCTGTATTCGGCCTGAAAATTCCAGCCCTCGAAGGTCTTGGGCAGATTGGCCGCGCGACCGAGCACGCCATAGCGCTCGAACGGACCGGGAATGGCGAGGCCAACGCCAAGCACCTGGTCCCAGGTGAGCTTGTTGTCGGTGAGGAAGCCCACGGCGCCATCCACCCAGCCCTTCACGACGGCGGCAGTGCCGGCCTGCGAGTTGGTCGAGCTCTGCCGGAGCTTGGTCGAGATGATCGTGCCGTCGGACCAGACGCCGCCGGTCTTGGAGGTGGTGGCGCCGCTGTCGGTGCCGATGTAAATACCGTGGTGCGTGGTGCTCATGGAAAGGCCCCACAGATTTACTTTCCCGGCCACCGCGTCAAACTCTCATCCGCCTGCCCCGGGACTATGGCGGACAGGTCGCGCCCCGGTGGGAATTACTTGACGCCGGCGTATTGACAGAGCCGCTCGGTGAGGTAGCCGATCACGCCGCAGACGGGCAGAGTGATCTGCTGGGTAATGCGCTTGTCCTTTCGTCGGGTGTAGATGATGCCGGGCATGCTCGAGGCAATGCTCGCACTGCCATAAAAGTGGTGCAGGCAACGGGATTGGCTCTCTGCGCCCGGAGCTGGGCCCCAAGCCGGTGGCTTGGCCGCTCCGCTTTGCTGCGCAAACCCGCTTCGAGGGCTCTCATCCCTGCGCTGGTGGAGGGCATCTTGGATTGATCCCTGGGCCAAATCCGCCGCGAAACCTGAAAGTGGGGCGGCCAACGGGATTCGAACCCGCGACCCCAAGAATCACAATCTTGTGCTCTAACCAGCTGAGCTATGGCCGCCGTAAAATGGGAGCGGCGAACATCCTTAGTGAAGCGGTGCCTGTCAACTATTTCTCCGGTCGGAAGCGGGGGGTCAGTGCCCCATCTTTTCCGGTGGATTTGCCGTTGCGAGGCTGCCGGAGCGGTTCTTGCTGGAGGCATGGCCCGGATCCGTTTTCTGACCTTCAACGTTGCCCACGGCCGGGGCACCATGCCGGTGCACCAGAGCCTGCGTTCCACGGCCCGGATTCGCGCCAATCTGTTGAAGATCGCCGCCCTCATCAAGCGGCTGGGGACGGACCTCGTCGCGGTGCAGGAAATCGATGAAAACTCGCGCTGGAACGGCAGTTTCAACCATCTGACCTTTCTGAGCGAGCACTGCGGCCTGCCGTTCACCGCGATCGGCCTGACCAACGAGCGCGGCGGGCGCTACCCGCTCAATTACGGCAACGGGGTGTTGTCGCGCTGGCCCATCATGCATGCCGAGAGCACGACCTTCGGCCGGCGCCAGCTGGGCGACAAGGGATTTTTGTTCATCGAAACCGAGTTCGCCCCCGGCCAGCGGCTGCCGCTGATCAACCTGCACCTGCATCACAGCTCCCGGCAGCAGCGTCTGCTCCAGGCGGGGATCTTGATGAAATTCATGACCGAGCGCAGCAGTCAGCGCCGCTCGCTCTGGGTGGCTCCGCCGATCCTGTGCGGTGATTTCAACAACCCGGCCCACCGGCCCGATGCCACCGCGATGCTGCTGGGCTACTGCGAGGAGAACAACAATTACGCCCTGCTGCCCAAAATGGGCCGCACTTTCCCCGCGGCCCTGCCGGCCCTCTCGCTTGATTTCGTTCTACTGCCGGGGGAATGCCGGCCGGTGCATAGCGAGGTGGTGCGCTGCTACCTGTCCGATCACCGGCCTGTGCTGGTGGATTTCGATCTGGAGTATGACCGGGCTTGATAATTTTCGCTCGACCCCCGGCGTTTGAGTTCGGACTCTCCGTTTTCCATGGACCGCATTGCCGAGACCTTTGCCCGCACCCAGCGCGAGAAACGCGCCGCCTTTGTGGCCTATCTTTGTGCGGGCGACCCCGATTTCGACACCTCGCTGGCCGCGTGCCGGGCCGTGATCGAGGCCGGGGCCGATGTGCTGGAGCTGGGGGTGCCCTTCTCGGATCCCCTGGCCGACGGTCTCACCAATCAACTGGCTGCCCAGCGCGCCCTGGATGCCGGAATGACTGCCGCCCGGGTGTTCGAGCTGGTCCGCCGGATTCGTGAAACCAGCCAGGTGCCCATCGTATTCTACACCTATTACAACCTCGTGTTCTCCAACGGCGTCGAAGCCTATGTGCGGGAAGCCAAGGCTGCCGGCGTCGATGGCATGCTCACGCTGGATCTCCCGCCCGAGGAGGCCGGCGAAGTGGTCGCCGCCTGTGCCAAGCATGAGCTGAAGACCGTCTTCATTGTCGCCCCCACGACTCCGGCCGCCCGTCTGCCTAGGATCGGAGCGTCCGCCACCGGTTTCATTTACTACGTCTCCCGGGAGGGGGTGACCGGGGTGCGTGACCAGGTGGCGGCCAACATCCCCGAGGCCGTCGCCGCCATCAAGAAGCACACGGCCCTGCCCGTGGCGGTCGGCTTCGGCATCTCGACCCGTGAGCAGGTGCGGCAGGTGGCGCAGGTGGCCGACGGGGTGGTCGTGGGCAGCGCCCTGGTAAACGTCATCAAGGCCGGTCTAGGCGACCGCGCCGCCGTGCCCGGCCGGCTTCGCGCTGTCGCTGCGGACTTGGTTGCGGGAACACGCTAAGTCTGCTCTAGTCGCGCCACTTTGTGAAAAGAATCCTCCTCATCGACGACAACCCCGTGGCGAATGAAATGCTCGTGCGCATGGTCGTGAAGTTCCCCGGCGGCCCGTGGGAACTCGACTGGGCCGATACCTATGTCTCGGGGTTGAAGAAACTGTGCGAGGGCAACTACGACGTCTGCCTGCTCGATTACCGGCTCGATGAGGGCCAGGACGGGTTGGCCTTGCTGCGCATGGCCCGGTCCGAGGGCAACCGGACCCCGACCATTTTCCTGACCGCCGAGACCGATCCGGCGCTGGACGAGGCGGCGTTGCAGGCCGGCGCGATGGACTTTCTGGTCAAGTCCGAGTTCACGCCGCGCATGCTCGCGCGGGCCGTGCGCTATGCCATCAAGCTCGGCGAGACCCTCGAGCAGCTGCGCCTGCTGGCCACCCGCGACCCGCTGACCGGGCTGCGCAACCGGCGCGAGTTCGAGCGGCTGCTGACGGATGAGTGGCAGCGGTGTGCGCGGTTCCAGCGTCCCTTTGCCCTCGTCGTGTGCGACATCGACTTTTTCAAGAAGGTCAACGACACCTACGGCCACCCCGCCGGTGACGCCGTGCTCAAGCACGTCGCCGGGCTGCTCACCGGGCAGTTGCGCACCGTGGATCACCTGGCCCGCGTCGGTGGCGAGGAGTTTGCCATCATCATGGTCGAGACCGGGGCGAAGTCCGCCGAGGAGACCATCCGGCGCCTGCTGGTCTTGCTGTCGGAATCGCCGTGCATCCTGCCGGACAGCAACCAATCCATCACGGTCACGATCAGTGCCGGCATCGCCATGATGCCGGAGGACGCCGATAATACGAAGGCTTTGTTCGAGGCGGCCGACAAGGCGCTCTACACGGCCAAGCGCACGGGCCGCAACCGGGTCATCATGGCCGCGGCCAAGGAAACCGTCAAACCGTAGTGCCCTTGGGGGGCACCATGATCCGCAGGGATTTGGGCTTGAGGGAGATCTCCAGCTTCGAACCCATGGCCCGGGGTTCACCATCGGTGTGGATCCAACCCGGCTTGGCGCGCTCGATGATGAAAGTGTTTCCGCCCAGCCGTGTCACGGCCCTCACCTGGTCAAAGCTGTCGGTGCCGAGCCGGTAGAGCATGCCGCAGGCGCCCAAGAAGCCGACCCGGGGCACGCTGATCAGCTCGAAGCGGCCGTCGTCCATCTTGGCTCCGGGCGCGATGCGCGCGTCGTTGCCGTATTGGTCGGAGTTCATGACCGCGAGGGTGAAGGTTTGCAGTTCCGTCGCCGTGTTCGCCTGCCGGACCGTCACCGTCTCGGGTTGGTGGGCCAGGAACGAGGGCAGGCCCACGCGAAAATAACCGGCGAGCCCGCGACGGGTGAGCTTGCTGAAGCGCACCGCGATGTCGGCCTCGAAGCCGAGGCCCATCGCGTTGATGAAGGCCGAACCGTTAACCAGGCCGGTATCAATCGCCAGTGAGTTGTCGCCCAGCAGAGTGCGAAAAGCCCCGTGACCCGGCCGGCGGATGCCGAGGTGCCGGCCCAGCCCGTTGCCCGAGCCGCAGGGGATGAGGCCGAAGCACGCCGGGGTATCCACCAGCGCACTGGCCACCTCGTTCATGGTGCCGTCACCCCCGATGGCGACGACCAGGGTGCACCCCTCGGTCACGGCTTGCGCGGCGAGTTCGGTCGCGTGGCGCGGCCGTTCGGTCGCGACGACTTGGGCGTCCCAACCGTGCTGCCGGATGAACTCCACTGCCCGGTCACGCAGGTAGGGATTGCGGCGGTTGCTGCCGGAGTGGGGGTTGAAGATGAACCGGGCTTTCAAGCGGGAAGCCCTTGAAGAAAGCCACGGATGGCACGGATTGCACGGATTTTTCTTGTGACGATTCCACGCAGGGTAGTGGCCGTTGTCCCCAACGGCCCGGGATAAAGGGCGGTTGGGGCAACCGCCCCTACCAGGCAAATCGGGCTTTGCGCGGGCTGCGCGTCGTGGTTGCATGGCCGCCGTGTCGCGCACCATCCATGTTCTCACGGGTTGCACCGCGGTCGGCAAGACCGAGCTGGCTTTGGCCTGGGCGGAAGCGCGAGGGGCTGAGATCGTATCGTGTGATTCGCTGCTGTTCTACCGCGGGGCTGACATCGGGACGGCGAAGCCTGCTGCCGCCGAACTTGCCCGCGTGCCGCACCACCTGATCAACATTTGCGGCATTACCGAGCGGATGGATGTCACGCATTACGTGGCCAGGGCCCGGGCGGCGATTGACGGCATCCTGCGCCGCGGCCGGCCGGTGCTGGTGACCGGCGGCAGCGGGTTCTACCTCAAGGCGTTTTTCGCCCCGGTGGCAGACGAGGTGGCGGTGCCGGCGGAGATCCGGGCGGACGTGCGTGCCCGGCTGGAGCGCAACGGGGTCGCCTCCCTCGTGACCGAGCTGGTGAAATTGAACCCGCAAGGCTTGGGGGCGCTGGATGTGCAGAACCCACGGCGGGTGACGCGGGCGTTGGAGCGCTGCCTGGCCTCGGGCCGGACGCTCGCGGCGCTGCAGGCGGAGTTTGCGGCGTTGCCCGCCCCGTTTGCCGATTGTGAGGTGAAGTTGTGCGAGCTGGTGCGGGCGCCGGCCGACTTGGAGGCGCGGATTGACCGGCGCGTGGCCGGGATGCTGCAGGCGGGTCTGGTCGAAGAAGTCCGAGGCCTGCTGCCGCAGGGCCTGAAAGAGAATTCCAGCGCCGCGGGTGCGATCGGTTATCGTGAAACGATTGATTGCCTCGAGGGCCGCCTGCCGGAGGCGGAGCTGGCCGCGACGATCGCGCAGAACACGCGGGCCCTCGTGAAGAAGCAGCGGACGTGGTTCAAGACTCAGCTGCCGGCGCATCCTCACCTCGAGGCCGCCTCAGCCACGGTGGACGGGCTCTTTCCGCCGCCAGTTTAGCCACAGGGTGAGCAGCGGGGAGGCGACCACGCCGATCAGCAGGTATTGCCCGAAGACGGTCAGGGGCAGGCCCGCGGTGCTCATGCTCCACCGGAAAGCACGCGCCCCTTCCCGGATTTCCTCCTCGGGTTTGCCCATGGCCCGCATGTGCGCCACCGACCAATCCAGGTAGAGGTCGGGGAAATCCGGGTGGAGGAAGTTCACGTAGATGGAGAGGAAGATGTAGAAGCCCATCGCGGCCACGAGGCTGGTGACGGTCCCGTGCAACAGGCCCTCCCATACGGGCAGCCAGTAGCGGTTGACCGCATAAAGTTGATGGTGCAGCAGGCGCCAGAGGGCGACGACGAGAATGACTTCCGTACCCCAGGAGGTGTAGCGCGCGATATCGAAACGGGTCGTGTGCAGACCCAGGGCGTATTCGCCCAGCATCCACCCGCTCATGCCGGTGGCGGCGATGAGACCGTATTTCAATCCTGGAGCCATGTGGGGGTGATTTGCGGGCCGGGTCGCCCCAAGGGCTCAAGGCTTGCCAGTTTTACTTTGGCCGGCCTTGATTTGCTGCAGAATCATCAGCTCGGTCGCGGATGACTGACCTGCAGTGTCCTGGGCCGGCAAAGTCAATCCGCTCGTGCCGGTCTGCGCCTGCATGATGAGCTGCCGGGCGGCGGCCACATTCCGGCCGGCGGGGAAACGGGTGAGATATTCCTGCCAGATCTCGATGGCCTTCGCCGGTTGCTTCAAATCCTCGAGATACAGGCCGCCTTGGTTGAACAGGCTGAATTCGTGCGAGGGGTTCATCTGCTGGGCCCGGTTGTATTGGGCGAGGGCATCGTCAATGCGGCCGATGAAACGGTAGGCATTGCCGAGGTCGGTCCGGATGTCGGCATCGTCGATGCCCTGCCGGATGGCCGACTCGTAACGGGTGATCGCCTGGGTCCAGTTCTGATGGTCGTAATAGAAATTGCCCAGCGTGCGGTCGGCTTCGGCGGGTGTCTGCCCGGCGGTCAGATCAGGCTTGGGCAGGTGGGTGGAGGGGTCGGGGTTCGCGCCGGGGGCCGCACCCGTGATGGCCGGGGCCTGGGCGGGCCGCAGTGCCAGGTAGGTGATCGTCGCACCCACCAGGGCGCCGATCAGGCCAATGAACGCAAACGGCACCCAGAATGATCCGGCGGGTTGGGCGGGAGGCGGGGATTTCTTGCTCATGCAGCTGGCGAGTAGAAACCGGCGGCGCGGTTATGGCAACGGGACAATCTCCGGCGGGCTTAGCCCACCGGACCCTCAACTGATATACCGGATCAGGGCAGGATGACCGCGTACCGCTGCAGCGAGCTGCCCTCAATGCGGTGCAGGGCGGCGATGGCGGTATGGAGGGTGACCTTGGCCTGCAGCTCGCTGACGCGGGCCGTCTCGAGGTCATCCTGGGCCTCCAGCACACGGCGGCTGGTGGAGAGGCCGGCATCGAACTTGGCTTTTTCCAGCTCGTATTGTCGCTGGCTGAGATTGGAGGCGAGGGTGGCGATCTTGACGCTCTCGAGGTTGGTTTCGACAGAACGCACGGCGCTGCGGACCTGGACCTCGATGTTCTGCTCGATCAGCCGGAGTCGGGTCTGCTCGCGGCTCAGGGTGGCGAGGCTCTGGCGTTCGCGCGCTTTGTCGGATTTCTGTCCCAACGGATAATTGAAGGCGAAGTCCACCTGCCAGGAGTGATTCTGCCGGTCGAGGGCATCATTGAAGGCATCACTGCCGCTGCCATTGGTTCCGCTCATCCCGAGGGCGGCGCCGACCGTGAGGTCGGG
>JANMTJ010000483.1:0-17530 GCA_031390295.1 Oleiharenicola sp. | reverse complement strand
CAGGTCGAGGCGGGGCATGCCCTGCTGCGCATCCCGCCGGGCCGCAAGCTGGCGTCCGCCGTGACGGCCGGGGATCAGGCGCGCGGCGCCACCGAGAATGCCACCAAGGTCGGCATGAGCTTCGGCACCGACTGGGGCTCGCTGGCCGGCGCGTGGCTGACGGAATGGGAACGCACGGGCGACCCCCGCATGCTCGGCCGCCTCAGCGAAAGCATGCGCACCATCGGCGCCCAACCCAACGGGTTCTTCTCCACCGGCGCCACCATCAACCTGGAGACTGGCGCGTTCGCCGTGCCCAAGGACAGCGGCGTGTCGGTGTCACACCTGAACGCGGTCTTCGGCCTGGTCGAGGTCTGCGCCGAGCTCGTCCAGCTGATCGACATTCCGGCCTTCCGACAGGCGTGGCTGGAATACTGCATCTACTACAACGCCCCGGCCGCGGAACAGGCGAAGCGATTCGGCCGGGAACTCCGGGGCGTTGGCCTCCAGCAGGGCCACTCGCGCCTGACCGCCTATGCCGCGAAGCAGAAGGGCGACCCCGCCCTGGCGCGGCGGGCCTGGGCGGAATTCAACCAGGGCGGGGGCCGGTCACGGGGCCGGGGTCCCTTTCAGAGCAGACACCTGGAAGGTCCGGTCGTGCTGCGGCCGGTGGACGAGGCGGCCTTCGTCTCGACCAACGACACGGCCCAGTGGGGCCTCGCCGCCATCGAGTGTCTCGCGCTTGTCGGCGACACCCAGCCGGAAGTCTGAGCCGCGCATGGCCACCATCGCGATTGTCGGGCCGGGCGCCGTCGGGGGAGTCATCGCCGCGTCGCTGGTAAAAGCCGGCCACGCGGTGACCCTGTGCGCGCGCCGCGCGATCGGGGATGTGACGGTGGCCTTGCAGTCGGGCGACATCAAGCTGACGGCCCCGGTCCTCACCAAACCGGCGCAGGGCCGGCCGGTGGACTGGGTGCTGGTCGCGACCAAGGCCTACGACGCGGACGGAGCGGCGGCCTGGTTTCCGAAACTTGTTGGACCGCAGACCTGCGTGGCGATTCTGCAAAATGGCGTCGAACACCGGGAGCGATTCTCGGGGTGGCTCGATGCGGCGCGACTGCTGCCCGTGATGGTGGATTGTCCGGGCGAACGACCGTCGCCCGGCCGCATCGTCCAACGCGGGCCCGGCCGGATGGTCGTCCCGGCGGGCGCGGCCGGGGCGGGCTTTGTGCAATTGTTCGCGAACTCGGGTCTGGAGGTTTCGGCGACCGGCGATTTCACGACCGTCGCCTGGCGGAAGCTCTGCCTCAACGCCCCGGGGGCGATCAACGCCCTCTTGCTCAAGCCGACCGGCGTGTTTCACGAGGAAACCGTGGGCCGGCTCGCGCTCGCCATGATCCGCGAGTGCATGGCGGTCGGCCGGGCCGAGGGCGCGGTGCTGGAGGACGCGCTGGCCGACCAGTTGCTCGCAGGATTTCGGGCCGCCCCGCGGGATGGAATCAATTCCCTGCACGCCGACCGGGCGGCGGGCCGGCCGATGGAGATCGACGCCCGCAACGGCGCCATCGTGCGTTTCGGCCGCCAGCACGGCATCCCGACCCCCTGCAACGAGATGGCCGCCACCCTGCTGGCGGCGATGTGAGCGGGGTCGGCCGGTTCTGCCTAATGGGAAAGCCCGGGCGCAAGCGGGCCGACGACATTCGACTGCGCCGAAGTACCGGTGTCATTGCGTGCTTTCACGCGGTAGTAATTGCCGGGCCCTTCCGGATCGATGAACAACGGTTCACCCGTATCACGATCATCGGTGACATCTGGCGCGATGCCGGTCCAAGGTCCGTCGGGACCGGGGGCCCGCTCGACGATGTAACTGGAGGCGCTGGTGGAGCCGCGCCAGACGAGCCGGCCGCTCCGGGATGAAGCGAGCAACACCGGCGCATCCGGGACGGGCAGGGGCGGGACAGGTAGTCCGCGGATCGCAAATGCCCGCGTGCGTATAGCGGCCAATGAGCCGGCCTCGTCCCAAGCCCCGCCGCTCGCCGGGTAGCCCGGCCAGCGATAACCGCGGTAGAACACCCCCGCCACCGTTGCGCCGTCCTTGCGGAAGTAGCCACCGTCTGCCGAGTGAACCCGGAGGTTCCAGAGCAGTCCGCCGGCCACGTTCGGATTGGCGATGATCGCATCCATCAAATCCGTGAGGGCGGCGGTGGCATCCATGCCGAACTCGCCGACGAGCATCGGGCGCTTTCCGGTGGTGAGGGTGACGTGCTCGCGGAGCTTGGCCGCGAGGGAGGCATACCCGTGGTAGCCGTAGTAATGCGCATCGATGAGGTCGATGTTCGGATCGCTGAGATAGGCGACGGGAATCTCTTGCTCGCGCACGTAGTGGCCGCTGGCCACGAGATGGTTGGAATCGAGGCGTTTCAGATAGGCGGCCATCTCGCTCGACCATGCGTAGGTACAGTCCAGTTCGTTACCCAGCTCCCAAGCGAAGATGGTCGGGTCGTCCTTGTACGGCACTCCGGTATGATGGTTCGTTCGTTTGAGCAGGTGTGTGAGGGTGGCCTTGAAGTCGGTCTTGAGTTGCGGATCGCTCCAGAAGGCTGCGGCGGGTTTGCCACGGAAGGCCGCATAGTCGCCCGGGCCGCCCCAATGGTTGCGTCCGTCCAGAAACGAGATAACCAGCCGGATACCGTGCTGGCCGGCAAGTTGCACGGCCTTGTCCAGCGCGCGGAAGGCCTCCTCGTTGAACACGTCCGGCGCCTCGACGTGGCGGATGATGGCGGTATCCTCGCCGTGTTTTCTCACGGCTAGTGCGTAGATGCGGTTGGCGGAACTACCCATGTGTCGGATGGTTTTGAAGCCATCCTCCTGCTCCCAAGGGGCGGGAAGTTCCCACCGGGCGGCGAGGTTGTTATACCGGTAGTGGATGTCGAACGCCTCGACGCCCATGAACCGGAACGGCGTTTCGCCATCCATGAGACGATCCCCGCTGCGCGTAATGAAATGATCGAACGCGCCCCGGGCCGGCGTCGCCCAGCCAATAAAAATCAGACTCGCACTGGCGATCAGGAGCACCGTGGGGCGAAGCCGGCGCGGGAGGTTCAGCTTCATGGGGTGCCGGGGAGAAGTGACAGAAGCTTACGACTCCATCGCGTGGAGATCATGCCGGGCAATCGCCTGGTTGCGATCCCACGACAGCACCTGCCCGCCCTTCTGGAGCACGGCGCGGAGGTCGGGATAAGGCACGGCTTGGAGCGAGCCGCCTTCCGCTAGGGCGAGATGCGCCGCCGCGGCGGCCGATTGACCGAGAATCATGAAGACCGGTTCCATGCGGATCGAACCATACGCGATGTGCGAGGCGGAGAGGCATACGGGCACGAGCAGGTTTTCGCATTCGCCGCGCCGTGGGATGACCGCGCGGTAACTGATGGGGTAGGGTGGAAAGCCGTGGACCTGCACGTCGCCCTCGTTGCGGACACTGCCCGCCTGCACAAAACGCCGGCAGTTGTGCGAATCCATCGTGTAGGCCGCAAGGCCAATGGAGTCACCGGCGGTGCGCCCGCCCCGGCATTCGTGCTCGGTCATCACATAATCGCTGACCAGCCGCCGGGCCTCGCGGATATAGAGCTGGGTCGGCCAGCCGCCGGTCTCGGTGAATTCATCCCGGCACAGTCCCCATTGGGCGTACCGTTCGCGAATCTCCGCCGGTACGGCGGGTGAGTGGGCGAGAAACCAGTGCAGTCCCTGTTGATAGGTGACATGGGCTTGGAAAATCCGCTCACGAGTCGCGTAGTCGGCTGAGGGCCAAGCATGGTTCTGGCCGACGAAATCAGTCGATATGGCGCCGTGATTGTTAGTGTCCGTCTTGGTCCGGACCCGCAGCCGATCGAACTTGCTGAATATGTCTCGCCAACCTGTGGCAAAGTAGCGCTCCAGCATCGTATACCAGCGCGGATCATAGTTTGCTGACCGGGTGAACGGGATACGGTTGACCGGATCGTCCGTCAGGCACATCCGGAAGCAGTAGGCCTGGATGCGGTGGTCGCCGGTGCCGACGATCGGTTCGCCGGACTCAATTCCTGGCACCAGGCCGCTACCGGCATCGCCCGGGATCATGAATGGATCCACCGGCGCCTCGAACTGGTGGGTCTCATGGATCTGCGCGCCATTCAGGGTCTCGCCGTAGACGTTATTGGCCTCGCGTCCGATGACGTGCGCGCATCCGGCGAGGTCCAGCAGATCGCCCTCGTAACCGGCATCGATGAACATCCGGGCGCGCACCACCAGGCCGCTGAGGGTGCGCAGGGCGGTGAGCCTCGTTCCCTTGCGCTCCACGCTTTCGACATACTGCCGGCAGTACACCGGCACACCGACCTCGGCGAGCCACTCGCGAAATACCGCTTCGGCGACATGAGGCTCGAAGGTCCAGGCCTCTTTCTCGCCGTAATGCCGGCCGACGCGCCGATAGAACTCGCGGGCCAAGCCGCCGACCGCAGCCTTGTTGCCGATATCGGTGAACCCCAGGCCGCTAGTAGTCATTCCACCAACTCGCGGGCCGGGTTCCAGTAACACGACGGAATGATTCAGTCGGGCCGCCTGGATCGCGGCGATAATGCCGCCGGGGGACGCGCCGTAAACACAGACATCCGCGTCCGTGACTCCGGTTGGACCGAGGTGGGCAAAATCAGGATGATGGTAACAAAGCGAGGCGGCGGCGGTCGTCATGGGGTGGGCGGCGAAACTGGCTCCAGCCTCCCGGTGTTCACCCCGCTCCGGCAACGCCGCGTGGTTGCTCAGTCACCCCGTAAAGTTACACGGAATCCGCATCAATCAGTTCCGGCCGGAGGCTCCCTGCTGGCGCAAGGCGCGCGGCGACATGCCGTGTTTGCGGCGAAACCAAGCAGAGAAATGGGGCAGCGAGGAAAAGCCGAGTTCGAAGGCGACTTCTTTGATTGTCTGGGGAGAGCTATGCAGTGTTGCCAAAACGTGTTCATAACGGCGCTGATCGCAATAGACCCGCGGACTGACCCCAAACTGGCGAATGAACAACCGGGTCAATTGACTGACGCTCAAGCCAACTTCCAGCGCCAGCTTGCGTTCCTCCAAGGAAGAAGACAGTGAACGGCGATCTATTAGCTGCACGGCCTTGAGCAGCCGTGTATCGATCCGTCCCATTCGCGAAGGGGAAAGGCCCTGGGCGGTGAGCACGGTCACGGCGACTTCGAGCCAGTGCGCGAAGAGCGTCTGCAAGTGAAGGTGCTGGGCCAATGTTGCCGGTTCCTCCATGAGAAAACGGAACCCTTGGGGAAAATTGTTCGCGGCAAAACGGGCGAGTGGCCGCGCCGCGCGTTCCAGCTCGGGGTGCGCCGCCGCCGAGAACACCACCCCAAGGCCCTCGTCGAACAGGTCCTCGCCGGTCGGCCAGCTGGCGCGAAAGCGTACCGACAATATTTTGGCGTCCTCGGAGAACTCACGCTCAAGATCACCACTGGGGGGGAACATCCACTGTCCCGCTGTCGCCCGTATGGTCTTGCCGGGGCGCGCAGCAGACCTTGAGCGACTGATCGATCCCACGGGTGTCCCCCCCATGTCTCCAAACTTGCGGCCGCTTAAAACTTGATGTGCGCACGTCTTGCCTTTCAGGCTCACTTTTACGTGGCCCCGGCGCACCAACCAAGCGGTCAAATGGGGTGATTCGACCACCCCGTGCCGCCAGCGCGACTCGACTTCTCCATCGTAAATCCACGCGAGATGCGCATGCAAGTTGGCCCACTCGATGAAAGGGAGTCGCTTCACCAAGGTGGTATGCAGGGAAACTGGCATGACGATTTCGTGTAACTTTTTGTAGTATGGTGCAAGTGTAGAGACTCGCCTGCATCCCGGGTTGCCGTGTTCATCGTCCGCGTGGCGATTCGATTGCCCCGGCGCAGACACCACTTCTGCGTTCAGTGATTGGCCGAGCAAACCCAACCCCTAATCCCCATGAGCCCTACCGTATCCCCCGTACGCTGCCGCCCGAACTGGTCGGCCGGCTTCCTCCTCCTGCCGTCCCTCCTCTTTGCCCAGACTCCGCCCAAGACGGAGGAGATGATTCACCTCGATCCCTTCGAGATCCGTGCCAACGAGAACGAATCCTATGTGGTCGAAGAAGCCCAGACTGGCACCATCATCGCCGTGCCGCGGGAGAAGATTCCCTTTTCGATGTCCGTCGTCACAAGCGAGATGATCCGCGACTTTGGCATCGATAATGCCGCCGATATCAGCGAATACCTCACTGGTGTCTCCCGCAGCACCAATCCATTAATCGGTGACGAAAGCGGCTATACCTCTCTCAACTTTCGCGTACGCGGTTTCGTCAGCCAGCCGCTCTACAACGGCTTCCAAACCGGCGGTCGCGTCTTCAGCTCCGACAATCTCGGCCGTGTCGAAGCCAGCAAGGGACCCAACGCCGTGCTCTATGGGCAGGCCCCCGCTGGAGGTGTCATCAACTTCATCCCGAAGGCCCCGCGTTTCACCGACCACGCCTCATTCTCCGGCGGCGGCGGCAGCAATGCCTATTCCAAATTTGCGTTTGATGCGGGCAGTCCGTTGAAGCTCACCCGTCTGCCGGGTGAAGCGGCCTTCCGCATCGGAGGCAGCCTCCTCAGTTTCGAGCGCGAGCAGATTTTCTTCAAGTCGGACACCGCCTCGGCCTTTGGTGCCTTCACTTGGCGGCTCAACAATCGCCTGAGCTTCGAATCGCGTGCCGAATACACCAAGCTCGACGTGGTGCCCAGTCGCACCCCGGCCTTCGTATCGCTCGGATCGGGGCCAGCCCGCGTGGTTGATCCCTTCAACCGTTTGCGCAGAGACCGCAACTTCAGCTACAACGGCCCGTATAGCCATAACACATTCAGCAACTACCTCACTACGTTGCATGGCACTCTCTACTTGAAGGATAATGTCATCCTCCGCATCGGCGGCTTTGCCAGCGAACGGTGGAGGGACGTCTTCCTGCTCGACGGCACCTTCGGGCTCGGCACCGCACAACGTGTCACCGGTGCCAAATACAACAAGGTCGACGACCACAGCAAGACCACCGCCATGAACGGCGACCTGCTCTGGCAGGCCAAACTCGGCAACTGGTCCTTCGACACGCTGTTAGGCTACGCAGCCCATTGGGAACGTGGCCACAACCAGTCCATTGCCACCCCGAGCAATATCGTGGTTGATATCCCGTTCAGCCGCCGTCCGCTTGCCTCCGATTATCAGGCCCCGCCCCCCCTGTCCTCGTTCTCAGTCTTGCAGGACCTGAGCAAGGGCAGCCTCGAGTGGATCAACGTGCGCTTCACCCAGTTCATCAAGTCTCCCGGCGAGCGCGCGACCGTCATGTGGGGTTTGGCGCGCGGCGACGGCAGCACCATTGCGACTAATCTGCGGCTGGGCCAGTCAAGCCGCTCGGAGGGCAAAAAGACCACCTATACCATCGGTGCCACCATGTCGGTTTACAACCGCGCCGATGCCGGTGCACTCGACAAGGTGATCCTGTTCGGCAACACCTCGACCAGCTTCAATATCCAAGGCGGCAATTCCCAGGATCCTTCGAAATTCCAAGGCTTCACCACCGTGGAGGCACTGCGCGCCTTCGCCAACACAGTGGCGCCCAATGCCATTTCTCCCCAGGAAGGCGACGGCTACGAATTCGGCTTCCGCACCCAATGGCTCGGCGGCAAGCTCGGGTTCACCGCGCTGTATTTTGACCAAAACAACCAGAACATCGCCCGTAACTTCTTCGTGCGGGAAAGCAATGTCGCCGGCGTCAACTCCGAGACCGTCATCCAGACATTTCAACTCGCCGGCGGTAAGGAAAACTCGCATGGCTATGAATTCTCCCTGGATTGGCACCCCACGCCACAATTTACCTTCACCGGTTCCGCCCAGATCACCAAGGGTCGGGTCAAGGAAAACCCCGAGGCCCCCGAGGAGGTAGGCTTCGGCCTCGTGCAGTCACCGGAGGATATGTATAGCTTCATGGCCCGCTACAATTTTGCAGCCCACTCCCCACTATCGGGTTTAAGCCTTGGCCTCGGTCTCTCCCACAACAGCCCCACCCGCATCCGTCCCGAGATCGGCGATCGCTTTCGTATCAGTGATGCATACACAAATGTGCGCGCCTTCGTGAACTATACCTTCAAAACCGATCGCGCCTCCCACACCTTGTCCTTCAATGTCGAGAACCTGCTCAACGAAGAATACACTCAGGAGGAAAACTTCCTGAGTGAGCCTCGACTCTATCGCTTATCCTACCGGCTAGACTTCTAAAGACGACCTGGCAGTCGTGTCGGACTTTGCGATCATCAAAAAAAATGACACCCGCAGAAACACCACTGGAAACGAAGATCTCAGATCAGCCTGATAGATTTGATGATCCAATAACCGGCGAAAGCGCAAAAAATAGACCAAGTCTGACAGGCCGCTAGTCCTCAATGCTGCAACCCGCACACGGTGCGCCTGCCTGGCAGGCTTGGACGATGACACGCCAGGTGTGGTGGTTGCTGGCGCTGCTCTTTGGGGCCGCGTTCCTGAATTTTCTGGACCGGCAGCTCCTGTCGGTGCTCAAACCTACGATTAAGTCGGAGTTCGGCATCGATGACCAGGGCTACGCCCTGATCGTGAATGTCTTCACGTTCACTTATGCCGCCGCTTACATGGGTACGGGCTGGGTCGTGGAGCGACTGGGGGCGAGGCTGGCCTATGCGCTTTTCCTCGGCGGCTGGTCCTTGGCCACGCTCGTCGGCGGCCTGTCCCGCTCCCTGGCGGTCTTCACTGGTTGCCGGGGCGTGCTGGGCCTGATGGAACCCGCGCACGCGCCCACGACCGTGCGTGTAAGCGTGATGTGGTTTCCCCTCTCACGCCGGGCTTTCCTGATGAGTGTCGCGGCGTGGGGCGGAACAATCGGGGCGGTCGCCGCTGCGCCACTCATTAGTTGGATGGCGCTGACCTGGTCGTGGCGGGTCGCCTTTGTCGTGCCCGGTTTGGCGGGATTGATCCTGGCCGTGGTGTGGTGGGTGACCTATCGCGATCCGCAGGGTCACGAGCTGCAGGCGGTGGATTCGATGCCGGCGCTGCCGTGGACGGGACTTTGGCGGCAGCCCGCTCTTTGGGGCATCGTGCTGGCCCGGTTGATCAGCGATCCGCTCTGGTATTTCTGTCTGTTCTGGATGCCGGGCTACTTCCAGGAACAACGCGGACTCTCGTTGAAGGCGCTCGGGATGGTTGGATGGATCCCTTTCCTCGCAGGCAGCCTGGGCGGACTGGCCTGCGCCGCCGTTTCTGACAGAATGGTGCGGCGCATGCGTGACCCCGTGAAAGCAAGGCTGGTCTTGCTCGCCATTCTCGCGGCCCTGGGTCCGACGGCTTGCCTCGTGCCGCTGTCCCCCGGACTGGCTGGCACGGTAATTCTCCTAAGTATGGTGGCCGTTGTGTGCCTGGGCTGGTTCGCGGTGCTCGGACCGATGGTGGGGGATGTATTTCCACTCGGCAACGTGGCCAGCGTCTGGGCTATTGCGGGAACATTTGGTGCAGTCGGCGCGATGGGCTCGAATTTTGCCATCGGGCGGGTGAGCACCGTGCTCGGCACGGAGCGGATGTTCCTGATTCTGGGATGCCTTCATTTGATCGCAATGGCGGTCCTGTATCTCTTCGTGTGGCGCATGCGCTCCTCTGCCCCGTCTCGCTGACCGCCAAGACTCGACTCTCAGCCATGCCGCACATCAACCCGCCGCACTCCCGGTTCCGAAGCGATACGCATACGAATCTGCGATCGACAGATTCCACTGGCCATTGCAGGCCTGCGACAGGCGAGCTTGCAGCCCACGGTCCGCAGCGACTTGTCTGGCTGCTGCTGCTGTTCGCCTCCTTGCCCGCGGTCGCGGCCGAATATGATGTCGTTATCTATGGTGGCACCTCTGCGGCCGTGATCGCAGCGGTGCAGACGAAAAAAATGGGCCGGTCTGCGATCATCGTCTGTCCCGACCGGCATCTCGGCGGCCTTTCGAGCAGCGGCCTCGGCTGGACGGACAGTGGGGACAAGGCCGTGATTGGAGGCCTCGCAAGCGAATTCTATCATCGCATCTGGCGGCACTATGAACAGGACTCGACTTGGCGGTGGCAGAAGCGGGTGGACTATGGCAACCGGGGGCAGCGCACGGCGGCGGTCGACGACGTCCGCCGCACGATGTGGATTTTCGAGCCACACGTCGCCGAGCGCGTCTTTGAGGATCTGGTGCGCGAGCATGCCATCCCCGTGGAGCGCGATCAGTGGCTGGACCGGGCGGCCGGCGTGTGGAAGGAAGGCGCGCGCATTTGTGCCATCACCACGCTCGGCGGCCGGACCTACCGCGGCCGGATGTTCATCGACGCCACCTACGAGGGCGATTTGCTCGCCGCGGCCGGAGTTGACTATCATGTCGGTCGCGAGGGCAGGGACACCTATGGCGAGGCGTGGAACGGAGTGCAGACGGGCGTGCTCCACCACCGGCATCACTTCGGCGTGTTGCCCGAAAGAATCAGCGCCTACATTGTGCCTGGCGATCCAGCCAGCGGAGTGCTGCCTGGCGTCAGTGCCGAACCTCCGGGGGTTTACGGCGAAGCGGACCATCGGGCGCAGGCGTATTGCTTCCGCCTGTGTCTGACGGACGTGCCGGAAAACCGCGCGCCGTTCCCCCGGCCCGAAAACTACGATCCCGCACAATATGAGCTATTGCTCCGTATTTTTGCCGCGGGCTGGCGCGAGACGTTTCACAAGTTTGATCCGATACCGAACCGCAAGACCGACACCAACAACCACGGGCCGATGAGCAGCGACAACATCGGCCGCAACCACGACTATCCAGAGGCGTCCTACGCCCGCCGCCGCGAGATTATTCGCGAGCACGAGACGTATCAGAAGGGCCTGTTCTATTTTATCGCCCACGATCCACGCGTGCCGGCCGACGTGCAGAAGGAGATGCGGCGCTGGGGACTGGCCCGCGACGAGTTCAAGGACAACGGTCACTGGCCACATCAGCTCTACATTCGCGAGGCGCGCCGCATGATCGGCTGCCATGTGATAACCGAGCACGAATTGCTCCAGCGTCGCCCTACGCGGGATTCCATCGGCATGGGCTCCTACACCATTGATTCCCACAACGTGCAGCGCTACATCACCCCCGAAGGCCACGTGCAAAACGAAGGGGATGTAGGCGTGCCCACCAGCGGTCCCTATGCCATCGCTTACGGAGCGGTGGCGCCGAGAAAGGCCCAATGCGAGAACTTGCTGGTACCGGTGTGCCTTTCCAGTTCGCACATCGCCTACGGCTCGATTCGCATGGAACCGGTGTTCATGGTACTCGGCCAGTCCGCCGCCACGGCGGCCGTGCTGGCGATTGACAGCGACCAGTGCGTGCAGGACGTGCCCTACGCACAGTTGCGGGAACGTCTGCTGGCCGACGGCCAGGTGCTCGAGATCCCGGAGGGCCGTGCCCACGGTGTCTCCACACCTTAGCTCCGCGGTCCTGGCACCGGTGGCGTGTCTCTTCACGGCACGCTGGGCATTCTGTTGTTCTTCGTGAAAACGGATCGCCAGGCGGAGGTTTCCGGATAGCCTGCGTGAAGGATTTCCCATGCCTCTGATCGACCTGCCCCTGCCCGAACTCCGGCGCTATGCCGGCAAGAATCCCCGTCCGGCGGATTTTGATGCCTACTGGAAGCGCGCCCTGGCGGAACTCGCCACCGTGGACCCGCGGGCCGAACTGAAGCCGGCCTCGTTTTCCGCCCCGGGCTGCGAGTGCTTCGACCTGTGGTTCACCAGTGCGGGCGGAGCCCGGATCTACGCCAAATATGCGCGACCCAAGGGGCCCGGGCCGCATCCGGCCGTCCTGCAGTTCCACGGTTACTCGATGAACAGCGGCGACTGGTTCGACAAGCTCGGCTGGCCGGCGGCGGGCCTGGCCATTGCGGCGATGGAGGTGCGCGGCCAGGGGGGGAAATCCGAGGACCCGGGCGGCGTCAAGGGCACCACTCTGCGCGGCCACATCGTCCGCGGGTTGGATGACCCCGATCCCGACAAACTCGCTTACCGGCAGATCTATCTTGATACCGTGCAGCTGGCGCGGGTGGTGATGGGCTTCGCCGAGACGGACAAAACCCGCGTGGGTTGCTGGGGCCAGTCGCAGGGCGGCGCCCTGGCGCTGGCCTGCGCCGCGCTCGAGCCGCGCATCCGGCGCTGCGCCCCGGTGTTTCCCTTCCTGTGCGACTACCGGCGGGTGTGGGAAATGGACCAGGCCAAGGATGCCTATTTCGAACTCACGAATTTCTTCCGGCTGTTTGACCCGCGCCACGAGCGCGAGGAGGAGATCTTCACGAAGCTCGGCTACATCGACTGCCAGCATCTCGCGGCGCGCATCAAGGCCGAGGTCCTGATGTTCACCGGCCTGATGGACACCATCTGCCCGCCGAGCTCCCAGTTCGCCGCCTACAACCGGATCGCGTCAAACAAGGACGTGGTGATCTACCCGGATTACGCCCATGAGTCGCTGCCCGGCTGCATCGACCGGGTGTTCGATTTCTTCACGAAGCCCTAGGCCGGCGCCTTACTCGCTCCAGTCCAGCACGAGCAGCGACACGCCCTGGCGGGGGAGGGTGAACTTCAGCGCGGCCTTGCCGCCGGCCACCGCGACGGTGGCGGGGGCATCCTTGAGCGGGGCCAGCTCGCTGGCGGCCAGGAGCTTCAGGTATTGCTCCTTGTTGACCGGGAGGGGTGAGCCGAGGCGCTGCCACGCACCGTAGGGGTTGGAGTGAAACTCGTCCACCCGATGGTGCTGGAGCCGGGCGACGGACACGCCGGCGGGCAGGCCGTCCACCGCAAGGGCCACGTCGGCGACCGGACCGGCGAGATCTTCGTCGTGGTAGTGCCAGACCATGATCGTCATCCGGTGGCCGCTGCGGGCGGCCAGCACGCCGACGTCCGGCGTACCGCGCACGCCCTCCTTCATGATGACGTCAAGCGGCACCTGGCCGGTGCTGGTGGCGGCGAGGCGGTCGCCCTCCATCTGGCCCATCAGGCGGAAGACGTTGAGCACGGCCAGGGGCAGGCCGTTGCTGGCGAGCTGACGGAAACCGGCGAACAGCGGCTGGTCCTCGAAGGTGAAGGCCCAGGTGAGCGCGCCCTCGAAGTTGACGCCGTGTTTGTCGGCGAGGTCGTGTTTGCGGGCGAAACTGGCGGCCGTGTAGCTGGAATACACCGTGCCGTTGCGGTAGGAGAACGACGGGCCCTGGCAGGCGGCGCAGCCCTCGGGGTCGGACTCACCGATGATGATCGGCGTGTGCTTGGTCTCGGGATACGAGGCCACGATCTGGAATCCACGGTCGATGGTGGCGAGCTGCGCGGCGATGCCCATGCGGATGTGGCCGTCCACGAAGGTGGGCGATCCCTTGGCGTGGAAGGCGATGAAGTCGAGCGGCGTGCCCTTCTGCCCGGTGGCATGGTTGGTGCCGCGCAGGCAGTGCTCGATGAAGTCGTGCATCCACTCGCCGCCGTGGCCGGCGCTGTCCGGGCCGCCGACGCGGGCGGTGGGCAGGGCGCGGCGGACGCCAGCGATGGCGTAATCGTGGGTTTTCCGAAATTCCTCGGGCGTGCCCTTCCAGTACCCGATGTTGGCCTCGTTCCAGACCTCCCAATACCACGATTCGACCTCGGCGCGGCCGTATTTCTCCACGCAGTGCCTCGCCCACTGGTAACAAAGCTCCTCCCACTTGGCGTAATCCCTGGGCGGGTAGGCCCAGCCGGTGAACAGGTCGCCGTAACGGATACCGGGGCGCCACTCGTGCTGATAAGGCTCGGGGTGGGTCGAAAGGGCCTGGGGCATGAAACCGATCTGGACGTAGGGCTTGATGCCGCGCGCGAGGTAGGTGTCGAAGATGCGGTCCACGACGGACCAGTCATAGACCGGTTTGCCTTGCGCGTCTTCGGTGTAGGCGTTGGTCGAACCCCACTTGAGTGCGGGCGTGCCGTCGCCGGTGCAGAGCAGGTTGTGCGCGCGGAAGTAGACCTGCGGCTTGCCCAGCTGGCCGAGCTGGGTCAGCAGCTTCCGGCCGTCCTTCATCGTCGCGTAGTTCGGCTCGTCCGCGCCGAAGAAGCGCCAGATCGGACGGAGCGGGCCGGTGGGCTTGGCCGCATCAACGGTGATGCTGACGGGAAACGGGGCGGGGGCCGGGGTGGGCGCGGTCTGGGCGGAGGCGGACAGGGTCAGCGCGGCGAGGAGGAGGGCGTGGGGTGTTTTCATGGGGTGGGATCGGAAACGGGTTTGTGGCCGGGTGGGGGAAGCGGGTGAACTCAATTGAGTTCAATCGGGACGTGCCAGGACGCCGCGACCGCCTTCAGTTCGTCGAGGGTCAGGTAGGTGACGGCGCCGTGCTTGGGCCGCGCGAAGTTGGTCCCGCGCATCACGCCTTCGTTGAAATGGCCGAGGTCCTGATACGTGGCGAAGTCCTTGGTTTCGCTGAAGCCCATGTTGTTGGGCCGCGCGCCGTACACGTCGTACATCAGCACATAGGTGTCGGTGCCCAGACGGCGGAAAACGTTCGGCGCCTCGGTGTTGACCGTCTCGGGATCGATGCGCTGCGGCGCCACAGTGTAACCGTCGGCGAGCGTGGCGGACGATGCATAGCGGATCTTCGCGTCGCCCACGTAGAACATGTGCCATTTGCCGTCCACGAGCGTGAGGTCGGCGTCGATGCCGCCGACGCCGGGGATCATCTTCGGCGTGGTCTCAAGCCTGGTGAAGGCGGTATCAGCGTAGGCCCAGTAGATGTTGGCGTTCTTGTTGGCGTAACGGATCGTGAAATACACGACCATCTTCCCGGCGACCGGATCGTAGGTCGTCTGCGGCGCCCAGGCGCAGTCGATGTCGCCGAGCTCGGGGAAGGCCAGGTCCACGCGGAAGTCCGAGTGCGTCCAATGGATGAGATCCCACGATTTCATGAGCACCAGGGCCCGGTTGTTGCCCCAGCCGTATTTCTCCTCGGGTCGCTGCCAACGGGTCGTGCGATGCCCCGCGCGGTCGCCGTAGATGTGCAGGTCGGTCATCGCGAGGTAGAAGGCGCCGTCGGGCCCGCGGGTGAGGTGCGGGTCGCGCACGCCCTTCTGCTCGGCGAGGGTTTTGCCGTCAAAGACGGGCTCGCCGCCGTTGACGTCAGTGAACGTGCGGCCGTCGCGGCTGATGGCCAGGTAGGCGCAGTGGGTCTCGTCCTTGAAATAGACCATCACGTAGCCCGCCAGGTCCTTTTCCGGGAACGGATGGGCGCGGGCCGGCTCGAGCCGTGCGACGATCTCGAGGCCCGTGGTTTTTCCCGCCGCGGCCAGCGTGGCGTTGCTCTCCTGCGCCGCGGCGTTCAGGGCCAGTGTCGTGAGGAGAAGGAAGAGGGGTGTTTTCATCGGGATCTGGTCAACGGAAGATCCGTTGGGCGAAATGATACAGGTTGCTGCCCCAGTGGGAAGGATCGTGGCCGAATTCGTCCACGTTCCAGGTATGCGGCACGTCGTGCTCTTTGAGGTAGCGATGGACGCCCTGCGAGAAGTTGATGAGGCCGTCCTTGTTGCCGCAGGAGATGTAGAGCAGCTTGAGCTGCGCGCGGGCGGCGGCGGGGTCGGGCACGAGCTCGGCCGGCGGCTTGGTGTTGGGCGCGGCGGAGAAGGCGCCGATCCAGGCGAAGGTGTCGAGGTGCCCGAGGCCGAAGTTGAAGGTCTGCCCACCGCCCATCGAGAGGCCGGCGATGCCGCGGTGCTCGCGGTCGGTGCGGACGGAATATTTCGCGTGGATGGCGGGGATGAGATGGTCGAGCAGGTCGCGCTCAAACTTCGCGAAACCCGCCGCCCGCTCGGGGGCGAAGGAATTGCCGATGGCGCGATCGTCAGGCAGCGCGCGGCCGTTGGGGATCACGATGACCATGGGGACGGCCTTCCCGTCGGCGATCAGGTTGTCGAGCAGGGCGTCGGGGTGGGCGAAGCGGATCCACTCGGTCTCGTCGCCCCCGATGCCGTGCAGGAGGTAGAGCACGGGATATTTTTTGTCAGCCGAGTAGCCGGGCGGGAGGTAGACGTTGGCTTTGCGGCGCGTGCCGGTGACAGCCGAATCGTATTCGAAGGCCTCGATGCGGCCGGCCGGCACGCCCGCGCGGCGAAGGTTGAAGCCCGCGGGCGCGTCGGGAAAGGCGCGCACGTCGTCCTCGGCCAGCACGATGGGCCGGGCGAAGTTGGCGCGGGCGCGCGCGACCGAGGGGTCGGCGGGTTTATCCTGGGCGGTAATCGCCAGGACGGCAGTGAGGACGAGGGTGCAGGTGGAGAGTGAGCGTAATTTCATGGGAGAGAGCTTGGGTGGGTGGAGCGCTGTACCGGCGCGCTGGACGGGGAAGAAGGTCCCGAGGGCAGGCCGCTCCACCTCGTTTGAGTCAATTGGCGGCGGCGACGGGCTGGTTCCGGTCGTTGACCGACTCCTCGATGAGGGTGGCCACGCCGCGCGGGTCCTCCTGCTGGGCGACATGGCCGCCGGGAAAGGTGCGGATGGTCCAGCCACGGGCGACAGCGCGCTGCCAGCTCTTGTCCGTCTTGGCGCGCTCCTCGGCCGACTTGTCCTTGGGCACAAAGGCGACATAGGTCACCGGCAGGGCCTTGGCCACGGGGCTCTTGTAGGAAACCGGCTGGTTGAAGCACTTGATGGACTGCTTGACGCTGTGCGGGGGCTTGGCGTCGGGCTTGACCCAGGGCACCTGCATGAAGCCGTCCACGACCCGTGAGGGGTCGCGCGGAGCGCCACCGAAGAGGTCCCAGATCGACATGCCGTCGTCGGGCACCGCGGCGTCGAGGAAGATCACGTGGCGGATGCGGTCCGGCACCCGGTCCATGACGCCCGTGATGACCATGCCGCCGTAGCTGTGGCCGGTGAGCACGACGTCGTGTAGGTCCTCGAAGAGGATCAGGTTCACCACGTCGTTGATGTGGGTCTGGAGTTCGATGTCCGGGCTGTTGAGGTGCAGGCGCTCGCCGAGGCCGGTGAGCGTGGCGCGATAGACGGTGTGGCCGTCGTCGGAGAGGAACTTGCCGCAGCGCTTCCATTCCCAGCCGCCAGCGGTGGCACCGTGGACGACGACGAAGGTGTATTTTTCGACCGCGTCGGCGGCGCGGGCGCCGAGAGCGGCGGCGAGAATGAGAGTGAGCAGCAGAAGGAGGCGAGGAAGCTTTGTCATGGATTCAGGGGTGAGGATTGAACGGGAAATGAAAAGGCGAACCAGGCCGGGAGGCTTATTTCGCGGCTTTGAGGAAGCCGTTCACGTCGAGCCAGTGCGTGAAGGGCTCGAACCACCAGTAGGTGGTGTGGTTCGGGTAGCCCATGCCGAAGCCATGGCCGCCATCCTGGTAGAGGTGGAACTCAACGGGGCGGCCGGCGTCGAACCTCGACTTGATCAGGCCAAACTGGCCCTTAAAGTGAATATCGTTGGTGGCGATGGCGACGAAGAGCGGCGGCGCGTCCTTGGG
>JANMTJ010000477.1:0-3298 GCA_031390295.1 Oleiharenicola sp. | reverse complement strand
CATGGGCTTTCTCATCATGAGCATGGGGGTGCAGTTCGTGGTGAACGGCGTCCTCGCCATTGCGACCGACCCCGAACTGCTGCGTGGCATCAAGACGGTGCTGAACTCCGTCTGAGCCGCCGCCCCCGCGGCTTCCCCTTGACATCCGACAGGAGCGATGATCTCCTGTCGACATCCTACACCAATCGCCATGCCCGACTACAAAAGCGAACTTTTCCAAGGGACCCTCGATCTGCTGATTCTCCGCGTGCTCGCCGCCAGCAGCGCGATGCACGGCTGGGGGATCGCCCAGCGCATCCAGCTGCTCTCGCGCGAGGTGCTGGTCGTCAACCAAGGCTCGCTCTACCCCGCCCTGCACCGCCTGGAGGCTCAGGATCTCATCGCCGCCGAGTGGGGCGTCTCCGAAAACAACCGCCAGGCCAAATTTTACCAGCTCACCCGCAAGGGCCGCCGCCAGCTCGCCGACGAGACCGCCTATTGGGAACGATTCACCTCGGCGGTCGGGCTGGTCCTGAAAAACAGTTAGCCCGCCGCCGATGAAATCCCTGCCCCACCTCTTCCGCCGGCTGGTTCGCCGCGACGCTGCTGAAACCGAACTCAAACGCGAGCTGGATCACCACCTGGAAATGGAGACCCAGGCCAACCAGCGCGCGGGCCTGCCCCCCGAGGAGGCCCGGCTTGCAGCCCTGCGGGCCTTTGGTGGCGTGGCCCAAACGCAGGAGGAATGCCGTGATGCTTGGGGAACGCGCTTCATGGACAATCTGCGGCAGGATCTCACCTATGCCCTGCGCGGGCTCCGGCATAATCCCGGTTACGCCGCGATTGTCGTGCTGACGCTGGCCTTGGGCATCGGGGCCAACACGGCGATATTTTCCGTGGTGCAGGGGGTGCTGTGGCGTCCGCTCGCCTATGCCAACCCCGATCAAGTGGTGCTGGTCAACCAGTCGGCCCCAGGCTCGGGCCAGGCCGCACTGGGTTTCTCCGTGCTCGAGTTCACGGACTACCGGGAGCGGACCCGCTCTTTCACAGCGATGTCCGAATACCACTCGATGTGGTTCATTTTGCTCGGCCGGCCCGAACCGAGCCGGGTGCAGACGGGAGTCGTTTCCGCCAATTTGTTCGACCTGCTCGGCGTGAGCCCGCTGTTGGGCCGCACCTTTCTCCCGGGGGAGGACAACATCGGAGCCGCGCCCGTGCTGCTGCTCAGCCATGAATTCTGGCAAAGCGAATTCGGCGGCGACCCCGGTGTGGTCGGCCGGGTTTTCGAGATGAACAACAAGCCGCATACCGTGGTGGGCGTGCTGCCGCCGCTGCCGGCGTTCCCCAATCCCAGCCAGGTGTTCATGCCGGCTTCCGCCTGCCCCTTTCGCGCCGCGCCCAATACTCTGACCAACCGCAACGGCCGCATCATCAGCCACGTCTTCGCACGTCTGAAGGATGGCGTGACCATGACGCAGGCCGGCGAAGACAGCCGCCGAATCGGCGGGGAACTTTGCGGCGAATTCCC
The DNA here is from genome assembly GCA_031390295.1 of Oleiharenicola sp. GTDB lineage: Bacteria > Verrucomicrobiota > Verrucomicrobiia > Opitutales > Opitutaceae > Lacunisphaera. The sequence continues at coordinate 1,791 of JANMTJ010000477.1, read as the reverse complement.
CCAAAGCTATCCGGCCGCGGAAGGTCATGCGGTCGGGCTGCAGTCCGTGGCCCGGGCCTTCACCGGCCCGGCCCGCACGCCCCTGCTCGTGCTGCTCACCACCTCGGGCTTCGTGCTGCTCATCGCGTGCGCCAACGTCGCCAACCTGTCCCTGGCCCGGCTGGTGCGCCGGGATCGCGAGCTGGCCGTGCGCACGGCGCTCGGGGCGGGACGCGGTCGCATCTTCCGGCAGCTGCTCACGGAAAACCTGCTGCTCGCCGGACTGGGCGGACTCGCCGGACTGGGCCTGGCCGCGGGCGGCGTGGCGCTGCTGGTCCACTACACCGCCCGCTTTCTCCCGCGCGCCGCGGAGATATCGATCAACGCCCCGGTGCTGATCTTTGCCCTGGTCATTTCGGTGCTGACGGGCCTGCTCTTCGGCTCGCGCGTGCCCGTGCCCGACGGCGAAACGCTGGCGAACGCCCTGAAGAACGGTTCGCGCGGCTCAGGCGGCAGCCGGGGCCGGCTGCGGGCGGCGCTGGTCGTCGGCCAGGTGGCGATTGCCGTCCCCCTGCTCGTGGGCGCCGGCCTCTCGCTCCGCAGCCTGCAGAAACTCCACGCCGTGGACCCCGGGCTGGAAACCAACCGAGTGCTCGCCGCCAACCTCAGCCTCAACTGGTCGCGTTACGATGACTTCACCAAGCGATTCAGCTATTGGGAACGCGCCATGCAGGCGGCCGCTCAGCTGCCGGGTGTGCAGGCGGTGGCGGTCAGCGGGGTCGAACCGCTCAACGGCCTGGTCAATTTCACGGCACCGTTCCAGCTGCAGGAGCAGCCGCTGGCCGCCGGTACTCCGAGTCCGCGCGCCACGCTCATCGTTTCCAGCGAGGACTATTTTCGCACCATCGGCCAGCCCCTCCTTCGCGGTCGCGCTTTTCTCGCTTCCGACAACCGGTTGGCCCCGCCCGTGGTCATCATCAACCAGTCGCTGGCCGAGCGGCACTGGCCAAAAGAGGATCCGGTCGGCCGGCGCATCACCCTGGATGGCGGCAAAACCTGGACCACGATCATCGGTGTCGCCGCCAATACCCGCCAGCAGCTCGATACGGCGCCAGTCGATGAAATTCATGTGCCGCTGCGCAACAGCGCCGGGGTCCTCGGCGGCTCCCTGCTGCTGCGAACCAGCCAGGCCCCTGCTGCGCTCGCCACCCAGCTTCGGGCCGCTTTGCTCGCAGTGGATAACCGGCAGCCTGTCACCTCCGTGGAGACGCTCGACGAGGTGCGCGACAAAAACATCAGCCCCCGCCGCTTGACCACCACCCTGCTCGGGCTTTTCGCCCTGCTGGCCCTGGCCATCACCGCGGCCGGCATCGGCGGCGTGCTCGCGTTTTCGGTCAGCCAGCGCACCCAGGAAATAGGGATCCGGATGGCCCTGGGGGCGAGCCGCTACGATGTGCTTTCCCTGGTGCTCCGCCAGGGAATGGGACTCATGGCTGCCGGCCTGCTGCTCGGCACGGCCGGCGCGTATTCCCTTAGCCATCTGATGGGCAGTGTGCTTTACGACCTGCCTGCGGATGACCCGGTGACTTTTGCCGGCGTGGTGCTCGTGCTGCTGTCGGTGGCGATCCTGGCGTGCCTGCTGCCGGCCCGGCGGGCGACCGCGGTCAGTCCCGTCGTGGCCCTGCGCAGCAACTAAGCCGCCCGGGTCAGTTGCGTCGCTCGACCGTGGCGCCGGACTTGTCCTTGAAGACCAGGAGGCGCGTGGCGTCGGTATAGCCCTCAAAGGTGATGCCCATTTGCGGATTCACGAGA
>JANMTJ010000471.1:0-2612 GCA_031390295.1 Oleiharenicola sp. | reverse complement strand
TTGAATTCCTGGAAGATGACATCGTCCATGCGGCTGCCGGTCTCGACGAGGATGGAGGCGATGATGGTCAGCGAGCCGCCGTCCTCGGTGTTGCGGGCGGAGGCGAAGAGCTGCCGGGGCTTCTCCAGGGCGCGGACATCGAGGCCGCCGGTGCCGGTGCGGCCGGAGTTCTTGGCCGTGTTGTGGGCGCGGGCCAGGCGGGTGAGCGAGTCGATGAGCATCACCACGGACTTGCCGGCCTCGACGAGGCGGCGGGCGCGCTCGATGCAGAGATCGGACACGCGGAGGTGGTTCTCGACCGGGTCGTCATTGGACGAGGCCCAGACCTCGCAGGGCACGCTGCGCTTGAAATCGGTGACTTCCTCGGGCCGCTCGTCCACGAGGAGGATCATGACGTGGCACTCGGGGTGGTTTTCCAGGACGCCGAGGGCGATGTCGCGGAGGAAGGTGGTCTTGCCGGTGCGGGGCGGCGCGACGATGAGGCCGCGGGTGCCCTTGCCGATGGGGCAGAAGAGGTCTATGACGCGGTTCGTCATGCGCCCGTCCTTCATCTCGAGCCGGAGCTGTTTGTCCGGGGTGATGGTGACGAGGTTGCCGAACTCGGTGCGGCGGCGGCGCTCGTCGAAGTCCATGCCGTCAACCTTCTCAATGAAGCGCACCTTGGGGTTGGGAAAGCGGCCGTCGGGCGCCGCCATGGCGGTGATGATGCTGCCCTGCTGCAGGTGGAAACGGCGGATCAGCTCCCGCGGGACAAAGGGGTCGGTGGGACGGCGTTTGCCATGGCGCGCGAGGTCGAGCAACTGGCCGTTACGGCTGTTGTCGATGTCGAGGATGCCTTCGACGCGAATGGTGTTGTCCGGCTGGGCCGGGGCGGGGGAGGTGGCCGGCGGCTCCGTGGGAGCTGCTGACGGATTATCTTTATCCATACGAAAACGGGTGGTCGAGCTGCCTAGGCTTGACCGTGCAATCCGTCGGGGGCATTTCCTAAACGCTCAGCTTCAACCCCCATAGAAAAGAGGAGAAACTTGTGACGGACCAAACGATAACCTCGGTGTCTCGCGAGAGCCGGATTTTTAAACCATCGGCTGAATTCAAGAACCAAGCAAACCTTGGCAGCTACGCCACTTACCGTAGGCTCTACGCCGAGTCTGTCAACGCTCCAGACAAGTTTTGGGGCAAACAAGCCCGCGAGCACATCGTCTGGCGCAAGCCGTTCAAACAGGTGCTGCAGTGGAAAGCGCCCCATGCCAAGTGGTTCATGGGTGGCAAGTTAAACATCTCAGAAAATTGCATCGACCGGCACCTGGGCACGGCCCGCGAGAACAAGGCCGCCTTAATTTTCGAGGGCGAGCCGGGTGATGTCCGCACGATCACCTACAAGCAGCTGCATTTCCATGTCTGCCGGATGGCCCACATCCTCGAGAACATGGGCATCAAGGCCGGTGACCGCATCGTGATCTACCTGCCGATGATTCCCGAAGCGGTCATCGCCATGCTCGCCTGTGCCCGCGTCGGCGCGGTGCACACGGTGATCTTCGGGGGCTTCAGCGCCGAGGCGATCAAGGACCGCATCAATGACTGCAAGGCGCGGCTCGTCATCACCGCCGACGGCGGCTGGCGCCGGGGCAAGATCATCGAGCTCAAGGCCAATGTGGACAAGGCCTTGGAAGGCGCCCCGAGCGTCCACTCGGTCCTCGTGGTCAAGCGCTGTGGCAACGAGGTCGTGATGCACGAGGGCCGCGACACATGGTGGAAGGAAGCCTGGGTCGGCGCCCCTAATTCGCATGCCGCCAAGGCCTTCGATTCCGAGCACCCGCTCTTCATTCTCTACACCTCCGGCTCCACCGGCAAACCCAAGGGCGTGCTCCACACCAGCGCGGGCTACCTGCTCGGCGCCAAGCTCAGCTCCCACTACGTTTTCGACCTGAAGGAGAACGACCGCTACTTCTGCTCGGCCGACATCGGCTGGATCACCGGCCACAGTTATGTCGTCTACGGCCTGCTCTCGAACGGCTCCACTGTTTTCCTTTACGAGGGCGCCCCGAATACGCCCGAGCCGGACCGGTTTTGGCAGATGATCGACCGTCATGGCCTGACCATCCTCTACACCGCGCCGACGGCCATCCGCGCCTTCATGCGCTGGGGTGACAATTACGTGCTCCGCCACCGTCTGGACTCGCTCCGGCTGCTCGGCTCTGTCGGCGAACCCATCAACCCCGAGGCTTGGATGTGGTATCACACGTTGATCGGCAAGAAACGCTGCCCGATCGTCGACACCTGGTGGCAGACCGAGACCGGCAGCATCATGATCACCCCGCTGCCCGGCGTCACGCCCACCAAGCCCGGTTCGGCCACCCTGCCATTCTTCGGCGTCGTACCCCGGATCGTTGATCAAAATGGCAACGAGGTCCCGCGGAACCACGGCGGCAAGCTCGCCATCATGAAACCGTGGCCCTCGATGCTCCGCACCCTGTGGGGCGATGACGACCGCTACAAGAAGGCCTATTTCAGCGAGTTTCCCGGCAAGCCCGACGTATACTTCACCGGCGACGGCGCCCGGCAGGACAAGGACGGCTACTTCTGGATCGTCGGCCGCATCGACGATGTGCTCA
>JANMTJ010000453.1:0-1594 GCA_031390295.1 Oleiharenicola sp. | reverse complement strand
CGCACCGTCCCCGAGCGTGGCTGCCGGAGTTCGGACTCCATACAACATGCACCACGGCGACCCTGATACAACCAACCCCCTCAGCTCCGACCAGCGACTGGCATCGATCCTCGAGGCCAACGGCGTTCCGTACGAGCTGTGGGTCTATCCGGGCGCAGGACACGTGGGCTTCGTCCAGTTCCCGGCCTTCTACACACGCATTCGCGCCTGGTATGCGAGATTCGGCCTCTTCTAGAGAATTGTCGCGGGTTCCGCGCGCGCGACCACGGCGAGCGTGGTGAAGCCAACCAGACAGCAGGCGGCGGTGGATTTCATGGTGGGGGCTAAGCCTTGGGTGTGAGAGGCGTGTAGTAGTAGATAACGATATACGTGACCGGGGTGGTCCCGGCGTTGCGCAGGCGGGTGACCGCGTTGGCGGCGAAGAATATGACGGAGCCCGGACCGGCAGTCTGCGTTCGCCCGTCGAAGGTTGCCTCGAGCAGGCCCTCCTTGACGATGATGACCTCCTCTTGCTCATGACGACGCGGCTCGCCGCTGTTTTCACCGGGATTGAGTGTGGTGATGTGGCAATGCGCTTTGTCGAGCGTCGCGGTCGGGCCGTCGAAGACGTCGCGGCGCACGCCCTTGGCCGTCGGGGTGACGGTCATCTTTTCCCAGTCATAGACCGCGGAGGTGAGTTTGGCCGGAGGCGGGGTGGGAGTGGGGGTTTGGGCGGGGAGCATGGTGGCAAGGGCTGCGAAAGCGGCGAAAGACAGGAGGGGTTTCATGGGCGGGGCAACCTAGCTGCATCTTCGCGCAATGCAAAGCGGAGTCGCCCGTAGTTATACACCCCAGTGCGGAAGTCGGATGCCTGGGCTATAGTGCGGGATTCAACGATGCGGAAGCATCCCTTTCCATGGCCAGGCTTGACCCCATTGTTTTTTTCCAACTGCCCGTGATCCGCCAGATCGTGCTTGATGAAACCTGGCTCGAAGCCGAGCGGCGGGGCTGCTGCGTGGCGTCGGATGACCGGGTCGTGCGCGACAACGTCTGCCAGGTGGTGCTGCGCATTGGGGAGCAAATGCGCGAGTCATCCCAGCGGGCGATGTCAGCCGCTCCGATGATGATCCCCTATCCGGCCGCGCTCGGCGCAGCCTGAGGTCCGGGCAATTCAGTTCGCCCGGGTCGCCTTCCATTCGGTCTTGGTGGGGGCGCCGCCATCACGGCCGGGCCGCTCGATCGTGCCCGTGATGGTGTCACCCTCGAACTTGCCCTCGTATTTGATGACGATCTTGTTGCCGTTGAATTCGCGGGTGACGGTGAATGCGACCTGACCGTCCTTGAACGAGGCGTCACCGATGGGGGCGTCGCCCATGCGGCCGGCGACGGTGCCGGTGAGAACGCCATCCTTCAGGTCGAGTTTGGCGGTGGCTTCCATCGGGCCGTTGCGGCCTTGGGCCGTCCATTTCCAGGCGCCGGTGAGGTCGGCGGCGAAAGCGGATATAGTGAGGGCGGAGGCGGCGACAAAGGCCGCGATGAGTTTGGGCAGGGATTTCATGAGGTGGGGTTGGTAGGCGACGGGCAGTGAACAGCAGGCAGAATGACGGTTAGTTTG
>JANMTJ010000437.1:0-3226 GCA_031390295.1 Oleiharenicola sp. | reverse complement strand
AGTACGACGCGTCGCGCTCGAACAAGCTGCGCTATCTACTCTCCGTCGACGAGAAGACGTACAAGCCGTACGCGAAGTGGGGTCCGAAGGAAGGCAAGGGCATGGGCAACTTCCATCCGCTCGCGTGGTATCAGGAATACGACGGCGGCCGCGCCTTCTACACGGCGCTCGGCCACCTGCCCGCGACCTACAGCGACGCGAATTTCATGCATCACGTGTACGGCGGCATCTATTGGGCCGCGACGGGCAACACGTACAAGGCGGAGTAACGTTCCCGGCCGGCTTAAAATAAAACAGGCCGCCCGGGAGGGCGGCCTGTTGGTTTCCGCAACCGGCGGCTCAGAATGAGTGACGCAGGCTGAGCGACCAGGCCGAGGCGTCGCCCCGGTCGTCACTCAGCGCCTTCGCAAACTCCACGTTCAGCCACAATCCGGTGCCCAGCGTGGCGGTCAGGCCGGCCGTGCCGCGGACCAGGCCGTGATCGAGGGCCAGGGCGGGCACTTCATACGTGCCGCCCGAGACGGTGCTGCGGCCGACGAGGGCAAGGGTCAGGGGATCGATCTGGTCATGCAGCTCGTGCTCGTAACGGGCGCGGATATAGGGAGTGAGGGTGAGGTTGCCCGAGGGAAAATCTCGCGACAGTTGCAGGGTGCCCTGCCACAGGTCGGAGGAGATGCGCTGCACGGGCGATTCGATGCCCGCCTGGATCGCGCCAGTCTCGGCGAAGGGGTCCAGCCGGGTGTGGACGCCCTCGCGGCCGGCCTCGACGGTCCATTGCACGCTGGCAAACGAGCCGCGCAGGCCGGTGACGGCCCGCCAGGCCCGCGCGGTGCCGGTGGTCTGGCCGGTTGCAGTGAGCTGGTAGGCGCCCGTCTGGCGGGTGGTCGCCACGTCCAGGCTCTGCCGGAAGAGACCCAATTCGACATAGTAGCCGGGCCGGCTGTAGCTGACGAAGCCGCCCCAGCCCTTGCCCTCGATTTCATGACTGCCGATGCCGTCGGGCAGGTCGGCGGAGGTGTTTGATTTCGCGGCGCCCACGCCGAGACTGAGGGCGTCCTGGGTATATTCCACGCCGCCGCTGGCAGACCAACTGTCCGCATCATCGCCACTGAAGCCCGGGCCGGCGTCGTGGGAATCCGACTGCCAATCGCCGGTGGCGAAGGCCGACCAGCCGGCCGCAGCCTGCTGCCCGAGGCGCAGCCGGGTCAGGTGGCCGCCAAGGTCGCGCGCGACCCCGCGGGTGGCCTCGGTCAGACTCAGGCGCAGCGATTGAAAAAGGGGCGTGCCGGTCTGCATCATCGCGGCGTAGGCGACCCGGTCCACATAGGTCGGGAGGGTCAGCCGGTAGACCAGGATCAGGCTGTCGTTCTCGAGACCGGCGTTGTAGGCGCCGCCGACCTGGAAGCCGTCCGTGGTGGTGAAGTCGTTGTCATTGCCGACGAAGAGGTAGACGTCGTTGGGGGCGGCGGGATCGAGGGCCGGCACGAGGGCGAGACCCTCCCATTTTTCCGAGAGGTTGTTCATGTCGTCGGTCGGGCCGTTGTGCAGGCCAAACTTGGCCAGCTGGGCCGCGTCGTTGATGTCGATGAACTCCGCGCGGGTGGCCGGGGTGACCGTCGGGGACAGCCCGCCGCCCGGGGCGACGGCCGTGCCGGCCGTGTCAAACGCGGTGCCGGCGATGTTGGTCGCGGCGGCGATGTCGTAGAGCAGGATCTTGCGGTAGACCGAGGTCGCAGTGGCGACGCCGCGGCCGTTGCCGTCGCGGGCCAGCACCAGAAACTGCGTGTTGTTCAGGGCGAGCATTTCGCTTTGGGCGGCGATCCGGGTGGAACTGCCCTGGGGGTAGCCGGGAAGCTGGACCACATACTCGGCGGCGAGGGTGGGCGCGTTGAGGTCGGTCGAGAGGTTGTAGAGCAGAAGCCGGGTGTTGTTGCGCGTGGCGCTGCTGCCACCGGTGCCGCCGTCCTGGCGGGTGGCGCTCTGGAGGAGGGCGGCCAGGTAGCGGCCGTCCGGCGTCAGCGTCAAGCCTTCGAGGCCCTGGTTGTTCTGGCGGCCGGTGACGGGGTCGACGGGCGCGGGGGCGGGCTGGCCGGCGCCGGGGCTGTTGGAGGCGAAACTGTCCGCGCCGTTGCGCTTGGGAATCAGCGCCTCCGGAGGGCGGATCGCGGCGAGCAGCGTGCCGTTGCTGGAGAACCGGTAGATGTAGGGGCCGTATTCATCGCTGACGTAGAGGCTGCCGTCGGGCAGGCGGACGATGCCCTCGCCGTCGAGGGAGATCTTCCCGTTGTAGGCGACGGGCAGGGCGGGGAATCCGGTGCGACTGCCGGTGCCGGCGGGAGTGGGATCGAGGGCGGTGAAGGGAGTGCCGTTGGCCTCCCGGTATTGGATGGTCTGGGCCAGCGTGAGACCGACCTGGTTCTGGGTGGCAGCGCCCCCCGGAGCGGGGGCGAACGAGACGCTCAGGACATTGAAGCGGGGCGCATAATCCGTGGTGCCGGCGGCATTGTAACCGCGGTCGGGCTGCGCGTAGAGCGTGCCGGTGAAGCCGGAGCCGGTGCGGGTCCAGGTCAGCGCGTCAAACGTGAACGCAGAAAAGGAACCGAAGGTCTCGCCGAAGGAATCACGCATGGCGGCCGGCATCCGGCCCACGCCGGTGAGGCCTTGGTTGGTGAAAGTGCGGCCCCCGAAGGTGACGTTGACGGAGCTTTGCGCCCGGGTGATGACCGCAGCGACGAGGAGCGCCGCCACGGTGAGAATGCGAAGGAGAGATGATGAACGTGGTGTAAGCATGTCGGACCATTGAATCAGTTCCGGATGGCGGGACCGTTACGACGCGGTGAAGAGCATGTGAATTACCGGACGCCCGGGCTGGAGGCGGTTGGTCTTGGCGGCGTGTCACGGTTGGGTGAAGACGGAGCAAACCCTTGCGTGGATGATTGGGCCTTGTAGCGTATGCCGATGCCCAGTCTGCCAGTCCGCCTGCTGCTGTCCTGTTTACTAGCTTCGTCGCTCTTGGCGGAGGACCGGTCGCTCCCGCGGCTCGCCGTCGTGATCACGGTGGACCAGATGCGCGCCGATTTTCTCGTCCGCTTCCGACCCTGGTTCGGCGAAGGCGGATTCAAACGGATGCTGGAAGGCGGGGCGGATTATCAGAACTGCCATTACCAGCACGCCATCACCAAGACGGCTCCGGGGCATGCGACGATTCTCAGCGGGGTGAACGCCA
>JANMTJ010000374.1:0-1936 GCA_031390295.1 Oleiharenicola sp. | reverse complement strand
CTCGCCCGCATCACGCCCGGCGCGGCCGGGGCGAAGGTCACGGTCGGCCCGGTGGACGTCGACGCGGCGCATCCCGCCGCGGCCTTGCGCGGGGCCGAGGCCTTTGTCGCCTTCCACACCGAGCGTTACAGCGAATACCCGATGGTGGTGCGCGGTGCCGGCGCCGGCGGGGCGGTGACCGCGGCAGGTGTTTTGGCGGATATCCTGCGGCTCGCGCAAAACATCCGGGGCCGGCGTTGAGCAATAAGCTGGCATGAAGTAACTTGCGTATTCCACCGCGAGGTCGCCGTGGCCCAAGTACGCTTGTTTGGTTCGCGGACGACCCCGCCCGCGAATACCCTTTCCTGAACTTTAGAAATTATAAACGAGAGTTGACAGCACTTGGGCCGATTAACAGGGTTTGCCCCGTTCTCCCATGATTCTCAACGTCGTACTGGTTGCGCTTATTACCGTCGTCCTGGCCATTCTGGCCTTGGACCCGACTACACATGGGCGGCTCGCTGAAGCCACTAGCTCCTAAGAGAAATTCTCGAAATCAGGAAGCCGCCCACCGAAAAGGGGCGGCTTTTTTATTTCCCAAACTTCATCCAATATGACGCAGACCCAACCAAGCCATTTCTCGCCCTGCCGCGATTGTTCCGGCAGGGTGGCTTAATCTTTCTCCCCATGGAAACCGGTAAACGCCACAGCCACACAATCACCGATGGACCGCAGCGCGCCCCGTCCCGCGCCATGCTCAAAGCAGTGGGTTTTACCGATGATGACCTGAAAAAGCCCTTTATTGGCGTCGCCAACACCTGGACCGAGATCGGGCCCTGCAATTACCACCTCCGCGCCCTGGCCGAACATGTAAAAGCCGCCATCCGTGCCGCCGGCGGCACGCCTTTCGAGTTCAACACCGTCTCCATCTCCGACGGCATCACGATGGGCACCGAGGGCATGAAGACCTCGCTCATCTCCCGCGAGGTCATCGCCGACTCCATCGAGCTGGTGGTCCGGGGCAACTACCTCGACGGCCTCGTCTGCCTTTCCGCCTGCGACAAGACCAACCCCGGCGTCATGATGGCGCTGGCCCGGTGCGACATCCCCGGCCTCGCCCTCTACGGCGGCTCGATCAACCACGGCAACCTCAACGGCAAGGCGCTCACGGTGCAGGATGTCTTTGAGGCCGTCGGTGCGTTCTCGGCCGGCAAGATCGACCAGAAGGAATTCAACTGCGTCGAGAACGCCGCGTGCCCGACCGCCGGCGCCTGCGGCGGCCAGTTCACCGCGAACACCATGGCGACCATCATGGAGGCCATCGGCATCTCGCCGGCCGGGCTCAATGGCATCCCCGCGGTCGCCGAGGAGAAGAACCAGGCGGCGTTTCGCTGCGGCGAACTCGTCATGGAGCTCGTGCGCCGGGACCTGAAGCCCTCGCAGATCATGACGCGCCCGGCCTTTGAGAACGCCATCGCCTCGGTCGCCGCCTCGGGTGGCTCGACCAACGCCGTGCTGCACCTGCTCGCCCTCGCCCGCGAGGCGAACATCGCGCTCAAGATCGACGAATTCGACACCATCAGCGCCAAGACCCCGACCATCGCCACGCTCAAGCCCGGCGGCCTCTACACCGCCGTGGAGATGCACCAGGCCGGCGGCATCTCGCTGCTCCTGCGCCGCCTGCTCGAGGGCGGTCATCTCCATGCGGATTGCGTGACCGTGACCGGCCGTACCATCGGGGACGAGGTGCGCCACGCCCACGAGGCGCCCGGCCAGCAGGTCATCCGGCCGACCGCCAAACCGTTCAAGCCCACCGGCGGTCTCGTCATCCTGCGCGGCAACCTCGCCGAGGAGGGCGGGGTGCTCAAGGGGGCCGGCAGCGCCATCAAGCATTTCAAGGGCCCGGCCCGCGTCTTCAACAACGAGGAGGATGCCATGGCCGCGGCCACGACCGGCA
>JANMTJ010000589.1:0-2167 GCA_031390295.1 Oleiharenicola sp. | reverse complement strand
TGCCGACCTATTTTGAGCAGGCGCGGGCGTTTCCCCTGTTGCTGCAGGAGGCGGCCCTGCGGGGCACGGCGGGCAAGATCGACCTGCTTTTCCTCGAGGAATACTATCATGCGCGCGCCGCGTGCCCGGCTCCGGTGGAGATCGCCTCGTTCGAGGGCGGCTTCACGCGGAGTTTCCAGGAAGGCGTGTTCAGGCATGTGCTGCATTTCGACGTGGCCTCGCTGTATCCCAGCCTGCTGCTGCAGATCGGCCGCAATCCCCGCAGCGACACGCTCGGGGTGTTCATCCCGATGCTGAGCCGCCTGCGCGAATACCGCCTCAAGTACAAGCAGCTCGCCAAGGCCGCCCCGACCGCGGCCGAGCGCGACGAGGCGCAGGCCCGGCAGGCGACCTTCAAGATCCTCATCAATTCATTCTATGGCTACCTGGGGTTTTCCGCGGCCCGGTTTGGCGACGGCGAACTGGCCGCCGAAGTCACGCGGCGCGGGCGCGAGCTGCTGCAGGCGCTGATCGCCGAATTTGAGCAGTTGGGCTGCATCATCCTCGAGGCCGATACCGACGGCATCTACCTCTCGACGGAAAAATACCACGCCAGGCCCGAGGACCTGCTGGCGCTGGTCAGCCGCACGCTGCCCCCCGGCATCGAGCTGGAATTCGATGGCAGTTACGACGCGATGTTTTGCTACAAGGCCAAGAATTACGCCCTGGCGGCCGACGGGGAGGTGACCCTGCGCGGTTCCGCGCTGCGCTCCCGCGGGATCGAGCCCTTCCTCAAGCGGCTGGGGGACCAGTTGATCGCGCATCTCCTCGGGGTGTCGCCCGAGTCACCGGCCGCCGAGGTGGCGCGACTGCGGGAGGCCATCGCGGCCCGGGTGCTGCCGGTCTCGGACCTGGCCAAGTCCGAAACCCTCGGGCAAAATCCCGAGGCCTATGAGCAGTGGGTGGCGGGCGGCGGAAAGCCGCGCCGGGCCGCCGCCGAGGTGGCGTTGCAGATGACGCCCCGGCCCCGGATGGGTGAGCGGGTCAGCTATTACATTGGCGCCAAGGCGAAGGGACAGACCTCGGACTGGCAGCGCGCCCGGCCACTGGCCGCATTTGATCCGGCGCAGGCGCCCTACGACCCGGTATATTATTTGGGAAAAATTGACGATTGGCTGGAACGGTATGGACGTTTCATCGGGATTAAGCCACAGATCGACCAGCAGGAAATGTCCCTCTAATCCATGCGCACCCGTATCTGCCTCTATGTTCTGTTGCTGCTGCCCTTGCTGGTCTACTGGCAGACGGTCTTCGCCGACTACGGTTTTCGGGATGATTATGGCTATCTGCGCATGGCGCGGGATGAACCGGGCAAGATGGTGAAAATCGCCGCTTCGCATGGCCGGCCTCTTTATGGCGCCCTGCTGGAGAGCACGTATTCCGCCACGGGCCAGGTGGACCTGCTGCCCTCCATGCGGCTGGCGAGCCTGCTGATCCTGACCCTGCTGGGGGTCGTGCTCTGGCGGCAACTCTACCAGTCGGGCTGGAACGAGGTGGAGGCTGCCGCGATCGGGCTGGGCGTGACGCTGCTGCCCTCGGCGCAGTTTGTGATCGGCGCGGCTTTCTGCTGGCCGCAGGCGTTGACGCTGCTGCTGGCCATGGCCGGATTCTCGGCCATCGAGACGGAGATTGAACGGGGTGGGTTGAAACGGCTGATCGCCCTCCTTGGCGGCTGCATGATCTACACGGCGGCGGGCCTGATCTACCAATCCAATGTGCTTTTTGCGCTGGTGCCGCTGGTGGGTGTCTACTTTGTCCGCACCGGTCGGGAACCCCTCAATGACCTCAAGTGGGGCGCCATTCACCTGGGGACCATGGTGACGGGCCTCTTGCTCGGTTACCTGCTGATCCAGGCGCTGTACAGCAACGGGGTGTTCGAGTCATCCGCCCGCCTGAACTTTGAGACGGATCCCGTCACCAAGCTGATCTGGTTTTTCGCCCATCCGTTACCCAACGCCCTGGCGCTGTATGCCCTCGCCGACGATTATTTCCTGGGCGTGGTGTACTATATCGGTGCGCTGCTGCTCGTCGTGGCCCTGCTGGGTCTGGCTTATCGCCGGAGCCTTCGCTTGCCCGATCTGACGGTGCGGCGGAAGTGGCAGATCGGTCTTTTCGTCGGGCCGTTCCT
>JANMTJ010000359.1:0-6511 GCA_031390295.1 Oleiharenicola sp. | reverse complement strand
TAGTCCTGGTTGTCGGCGATGGCGGGAAGTTTCTCGACCGTGAGCAAGCCGGTCTCCCGGCCGGGATCCCACACCGCGATGGCCCGGGCTTCCGGAGTGTTGCCGGCCAGCGAGGCGAGCGCGGTGATCTTGAGCCGGGTGAGATCCTGCTGCTCGCGGAGCTGCCGGCCCAGATCGTTGATCATGCTTTCGGCGACAAGGGAACGCTCCTGGAGCCGGGCTTGGGCGGCCTGATAGGCAATTTCGGCGAGTTCGCGCTCGGTGCGGAGAGTGGAGTTCTCCTCACGCAGGGTCAGGTTTTGCGAACCCAGCCAGAGTGTTGCAATCGTCAGACCCGCGGCGGCAGCGAGGGGGAGCCAGCGCGGAAACGTGAACAAGGCAGCCTTGGCCTCAATCGGACCCGACTGAGGGGAAACGGAAGCTGCGGCCAGAATCCGGGCCTTGAGCGCGGCAGGCGGCTCGACCGGGGGAACCGCCAGGGCGAGGGCGGCAGCAGTTTCAGCCAGCGAGGCTTCCAGTGATTGCAGTTCAGGATTACCCGCCAGCTCGGATTCAAACACGCTCCGCTCCGTCCGCTCGAGCAGGCCGAGGGCGTACTGGGTGGCGAGTTCTTCCTGGCGCTCGGTAATCATAGCCGGGCGGGAAGCCGGTCCTTGAGCCGGAGGAGTCCGCGACGGATGCGGGCCTTGATGGTGCCGAGGGGTTCGTTGAGTTGGGCGGCGATCTCCTGCTGGGTGAGTCCGCTGAAGTAGGCCAGCTCAATGGCCTGCTGCTGGTCGGGTGCGAGATCGGCGAGCGCGGCACGGACGGCAGCGGCCTTTTCGCGCAGCCAGAGTGAACCGGCCGAGTCGGCCTCACCCGCCGGGGCCGGCTGGAGCTCCGGGGCGGCATTGGCGAGTAGCTCGCTCCGGCGCTTGCGCATACGGATACGATCGATGGCGCGGTTGCGGGTGAGCGTGGCGATCCACGAGAAGACCGAGCCGCGGCTGGAATCGTAGGTCGCGGCGGTCCGCCAGACCTGAAGAAGAATATCCTGCACCAGGTCTTGGGCCTCGCCGACATCGCCGAGCATGCGGTACGCGAGGGAATAGAGCGGACCGGACAATTGATCGTATAGGCCGGCGAGGGCAGTCTTGTCTCCGCGGGCCATGGCGGCGATCAACTGCGCCTGCGCACCATTGCGATCATCATCCGGGAGTTGCGCTGCGTGGCCCATGGTCATGCGGCGGGCCCGGAACATTTCCCTTGAGGGCACGCAGAGTCCACCGAAGCCAAGCGATGAATAACTGACCAATAGCATTGCATTGGGTTATACGGGCGGAGGGAGTGAATGGACGCGAAGGTCATGAAATTGAGCGACTTGGCAATGCCCAATGGCCGGGTCAGAGGATCAGCAGGCCGACGAGCCCGAGCACGACGAGCAGGGCCAGGACACCGAGGATGATGCGTTCGTGCTTGGTGACGGCGAGGGGCATGCTCAGAGACCAACGCGGTCGAGGTTGGCAAGGATTTCGCGCAGCAGGGGCTCATCGGCGACTTCGTCCCAAGGGCGGTTGCAGGAGATGCGGATGAAATACTGGCTGCCTTGGCGGCGGAAACCGTATTGCAGCCCAATGCGCAGAAGCGCGGGCAGGGAATACGGATCGCGATAGTCGATGACCCGGCCATCAAAGACATGCCAGAACCAGACATTCTGGATATTGCCGCTCTGGTTGCGGAATATGCGGAATTCCGCCGGAGCCAGTGTCAGGCCGGCAATATTGGGAGCCGGAGAATGTTCGCCGGTGGCGGGCATCGCGATCCAACCCGCACCCGGCCAGCACGCGTCTGGGGTGTGGGAAGCAACCCGGCTGACCGTGGTTTGTCCTGGCGCCCAGTAGGCGATGTAGACCGTCAGCTGGACCGGGCCCTTGTCCGTCTGGCGGATATACATTCGTTCCAAGAGGTGGGTGGTCTGCAAAATTCCAGAGAATCGGTAAAGATCCTCGGGGGTGATGACCTGCCAGCCGGGAGATTCCGCCGGCACAATACTGGCGAGATCCGGCGCCGCGGGAGCAGGCTGGCTGGAGACCCGGGAGCTAAGATGAAAGAAAACGGCCAGCGCCAGTGTCAGTCCGGCGATGATCCAGAAGAGGCGATAGGGCCAGCGCATGGTTGCCACCGAGGCGGGGCTGGGGGTTGGGCGGGACGGCGAGTCTGCCGCGGATTCCATCAGAATGGCCAGGCCGGCGAGGATGGCGGCTGTGGCGCCGAGGATGGCAAAGCCCGTGGCATCGTGCCACGTGCCGCTGATATCAACGCCGGAGTTGGCCAGCAGGGTGAGGGCGAGCGAGCGCAGAAAATTCATCCCGAGGGCCAGCAGCGGTGCGGCCAGGATCAGCCAGAGTCGACGCCACGGCCGGCGCACCTGCCAGGCGGCGAAGAAAAACCCGGCGTAAATGCAGGAGATCAGGCTGCGGACGCCGCTGCACGCTTCCTCGACTCCGACCGTGGTGCGGGCCAGTTCGATCACATTGCCGTGCTGACGGGCCGGCACGCCCAGGAACTGGAGGGCGGTCATGACCCCGTCCGTGACCTGATTTTGCAAGGTGAGCGTGAGCTTGGCATAGGTACCCGTGGGCATCGGGGCCACGAGCACCCAGAGGCCAATGGCGGTCAGGCTGATCCAGTTGAAGGGCAGGAGGCGCAGGCGCTCATCGGCCAGGATGATCAGGCCGCCGAGCAGAAAACTGACCAAGCTGCCGGCGAGGATGAACAGCACGAGCGCGTGGGACCACGCCAGGGAGGCGGCAAAAAGCCCGGCCAGGGCAAACAGCACCAGGCCACCCAAGAGGATTACCAGCAGCAGGGTGTGAGAAAGAACACTGGGTTTCACCCAGCGCAGCGGGCCGAGTCCGCGGCTCAGCCAGAGCAGAAAACCGAAGACCAACGGGCCAAAAAAACCATGGGACAGGTCGGGATTGTGGCGCCATTCGGGCCACAGCAGCGCGCAGTAGGCAGCCATCATCCCGACCAGTCCGATGCCTATGGCGAGCGGGCCGGCTCTGGGCCGGCCTGGTTGCAACGGCAAGGCTTGGCTGAAAAGATTCATCGCGTAGCCGAGGCCGGCGGCCGGAGGTGGATGGCGTAGATGGCCTCCAAGGGCAGGGGGACCAGTGGCATGATCTGGGCGATTTGCTGCGACGGTGCGCCGGACTGCAAGAGCCCACCCAGTGTGCGCAACGTCCTGACCTCGGAAGTGGTGAAATGGCTGATGGCTTCGGCGATTTTTTTTGCCCGGATGGTCTCGCCGCCGCTCATGGCGGCCAGATAGGCGGCGTGGTAAAGGGGCAGGGTTTCGTTGCTCAGTGCCGGGCCCTGCTGCAGGAAGCGGTCGAGAAAGCGGGCGAGCAGCACTCGTTCCGGCTGTTCAAGAAGGTGGGCGCAAAAGAGGGTGCCCAACCGGGTGGTCATGGGATAGCTGAGCAACGTGTCGTAAGCGGGTTCGAGGAGAGACGTCCATTTCTGCGCGCGGTAGGCCCGCAGACGGAGGAAAGCCGCCTCGTCCGCCGGCACACGGTCACCATAGGCATCAAGCAATCGGCCGGCCTGCTCGGGGAGGTTCAGGCGCAGGAGCCGGTCAACCTGATACGTGGGGATGTAGCTGATCACCGGCCGGACGTGGATGCGATCGAGGTGCGCGATGGCCTCAGCGAGGCGGTTTTCCAGCAGGAGCTGCTCGATGCCGATGAGTTCGACACACCAATCCGGGAGGCCGTGTTCGCTTTTCAACAGAGCGCGGAGCACTTCCTGGTCATGGGTCTGCCGGGCGGCGAAGAGCAGCACGTGCAACCAGGCCTCACGCCGGTTCGAATCCTCGCTCAGCATGGCCGTGGCGAGGAGCTTGATCTGCGCATAGTCGCCCCGGGCCAGGAGCGGGCGGATCCATATTTGCGCCGTGGCCGTGCGCTGCTCCGGCACGTCGTGCATCAACCGGGCGTAGATGTACTCGGCGATGGAGGGTTGCCCGGCGGCCTGGACCAGGCTGGCCAGGGTGATGCCCGCGCCATAGTTGCGGGGATTCAACTGGCAGACCGTCTGGAGGGACAGGATGGCCGCCTTGAAATTACCTTCGGCCAAGGCCCTTTGGGCGCGGGTGGCGTGTAACTTCTCCTGCGAGCCACGCAACTCCGACCAATAGGGGGGCCAGGCGACGGAAGTGTAACTGACTTCGTAACTGACGGCGTGCAGCACGGCATAGACCGCGATGGTTCCAAGCAGGTAAAGTATGAGCAGGCTGGCACCAAAGTATCCGGTGGCGCGCCCCCAAAACGGCCGAACGCGCTCGGCATCCACGCCGCAGCGCCAGCCTTCCTTGGTCTCGGTCAGCAAGGGGCACACCCGCCGGAAGCGCGCGGGCTTCTGCCAGAGCTCCACCGCGATGCACCGAGAGTCCAGGGCATGCCCGGAATCACTGAAGTTCTGGCAGGGGCAGGAATCGCGATGGGAGCCATGCAGGCGAAACCAGGTCTTGCGGGTGTTCCAATAGAACAGGGCCCACCAGAAACGGAAGAAGTCGGCGATCCATCCAGTCACATGAAAAGGGTATTAAGTCGCACATGGGCTGCAACGTGCAATTCGCCCGGCGGTCCGCCGGCCAGTTGGATTGACAGATAAAAAAACCTATGCATTTTTTCCGCCAACCCACGCCGTCCATGGTTAGCTCCCTCCGTTCGCTTCTCGCCGGGGCCTCATCGCTGGTCCTCCTCATCACGGTTCAGGCCGCGCCGGTCGTCGGTCACGCGGCGCCGGATTTTTCCCTGACCGACATCCACGGGCAAACACACACACTCTCGGCCTACAAGGGCAGGATCGTCGTCCTCGAGTGGGTGAACCCCGAGTGCCCCATTGTCGGGAAGCATTATCAGGGCAGCGGCAACATGCCCGCCACGCAGAAGGCGGCACTGGCTGATGGAGCGGTATGGCTTTCCATCAACTCCGGCCATCCCGGAGCGCAGGGCGATTTCGATCCGGCCGAGGTGGCAGCCTGGCAAAAGAAGTCCGGGGCCATGCCCACGGCCTATTGTCGCGACCAGAATGGGAAAGTCGGAAGACTCTACGATGCCCGGCACACCCCCACGCTCTATGTGGTGAACGCCGCCGGCACGCTGGTCTACTCGGGCGGAATCGACGACATCAATTCCTCCAATCCCGCCGATGTGGCCAAGGCGACCAACTTCGTGAAAGCGACCCTCGCGGATCTCAAGGCCGGGCGACCGGTGGCCCGGCCCACCTCCCGTCCCTACGGTTGCAACGTGAAATACTGAGCATTGATGTAGGAGCGGCTTTACGCCGCGATGAGATATTTGCGGCACCTGAGGCGGTGGAAAAGGGTAGCGGTAGGTCGGGCTTTATGCCCGACACTCGACCCTCGCATTTCGGGGATAAACCCCGACCTGCAATAGTTCTCACACCTTCGTCGTGAACAATTCGGGGTGCAGCGTGCCTTCGGCCACGCGCGTGACGGGGCCGGTCATCCTGATCGCGAAATTGTCGCCGATTTCGATGCCGATCCGGCCGCCGGGCATGTGGACCGTCACGGAGCGGTCCACCAGGCCGAGCTTGTGCGCGACGGCGGCGGAGGCGCTTGAACTGCTGCCCGAGGCGAGGGTGTAGCCCGCGCCGCGCTCCCAGATCTCGATCCGGATGTTGGACCGGTCGATCACCTGCAGGAACTGAACGTTGGTGCGCTTGGGAAAATTGCCATGGGTCTCGAGCAGCGGACCATACTTGAAGGCGAGTTCGGGCGTGACGGCGGGGAGCGGAATCACGCAGTGCGGATTGCCGATGGTGGCGGCGCAGTAGGTGAACTCGCGGTCGAGGATGGTGATCCGCTCGTTGATGACCTCGCGCACCGGACCGGTGACCGGGATCTTATCGCTGGCGAAACTGACGTGGCCCATATCGACGGTGAGCAGCTGGCCGCCGGGCTGGATGGTGACCTCGACCACGCCGCCAGGGGTGTCGATGGTGAAGGGGGCGGTGCCGACCTTCTGCTGGTCGTAGAGGTAGCGCGAGAAGATGCGCAGGCCGTTGCCGGACTTCTCGGCCTCGGAGCCGTCGGGATTGAAGATGCGCAGGCCGAACTGGGCGCGGGTGGTCGCCAGCGGGCCCCAGAGGATTCCATCGGAGCCCACGCCGAAGTTTCGGTGACAGATGACACGGATCTGCTCGACGGTCGGGGCGGACCAGCCGGGAAAATCCGCCGGGTCCATCACGATATAGTCGTTGCCGAGGGCGTGGTATTTGTGAAAGCGCATGCGCAGGGAGCAGAGTTGCCCGCGAAAGCCCGGAAAGACACGAAAAAAATCCCTGTGCCGGCGTCATAGCGGGTGGACTGGGCCGGCCCGGTTGTGACAAAGCGCAGCGGTCGGCAGGGGGTAGCGTCGCGGGCTATGGCGTACGGTGTGAGGGTTGGGTCCGTCGCGATCAGCTCCCCAGAATCTTTCTTTGCCCAGACACTATAGCTGCG
>JANMTJ010000340.1:0-12728 GCA_031390295.1 Oleiharenicola sp. | reverse complement strand
TGGGGACGGTGCATCCCAATCCGGCCATGCAAAGCAACCGTTGTCATCTGGTACTCGTGGAAAACGTCCGCCGCGGGGCGGATCTCGACTGGGATCCGGACGAGGAATTTGAAATAATGACCAAGCCGGTCGAGGAAATCTACGCTTTGGCCGGCACCGGAGGCATCACTCATGCCATGGTGCTGAACGCCTTGCTCCTCTTCGCTCCGCACTGGGAAAAGCTGAAGGCCCGCCCCGTTTGACTTCACCCCCGCGAAGGCTTAACTGCCCGCACCTGATGGAATCTTCCTCTGCCGCCGCGATTTTTGCCAACATCCCCGAAAGCCTTGAGGGCGGGTGGGGGGCAGGCGTGCCGGCCGCCTTGGAGCGGGAGATCCGGGCCATCTACCGGCGCAGTCCGCTCTATACGCGGCGGTTCCCGCTGCATTCGTCGCCGCTGCAATGGTCCTGTTACCGGGAAATTCCGGTGCTGACCAAGCAGGAGATTGTCCAGCATGGGCCCACGGCGTTTTTTGCCGATTACACGGAAATCGAGCGTGGGTTCGCGCAGAAGAAATACGAATACGAGCACACCTCGGGCACGACCAGCGGACCGATGACGGTCGTCATGGAAGACGGCTGGTGGAATGCCCAGACCCGGCGCGCCTACCTGGCTCATCCGCAGCTGGCCAGTTATGTCGACCGGCCCTACCGGAAGTGCGTGCTGGCCCCGGTGGGTTGCTCGAGCAACCTCTGTCCCTACGAGGATCATCCCTTTCCCCACCGGTATTTTGACGGGACGGTTTACCTGAACCTCTCCAGCGATCCCTTTGCCTTCCCGGAAGCCGAGTGGGACCGCATTGTGCTCGAGTTGCAGGCGGTGAAGCCGCAGGTCATCGAGGGCGAGCCGGTATATCTTTCCCTGCTGGCCCGGGCCCTGAAGAAACGCCGGGTGGCGGTGGGCAGCGTGGAGACGGTGATCCTCACCTACGGCAAGGCCAGCCGGCAGCACAGCCGGCGGATCGAGGAAGCGTTTCCCGGAGCCGCGCAGGTGGATCTTTATGGTTCGACCGAGGCGGGATACCTGTTCGTGGGCGATGCGTTCGCCGACAATCTCCAGGTGGTGGAAGGAAACGCCTTCATCGAACTCACGCCGTGGCGCGAGGGTGTGACCGACGTGTTCCAGATCAATGTCACCACCCGCGACCGCGAGGCGATGCCGCTCCTGCGCTATCACACCGGTGACATGGTGCGGCGCACCCCCACGGGTTACCGCATTTTGGGCCGGGAGAAGGATCTGTATTCCCGGGCCGACGGCACGATCGTGTCGGCGTTCGAGGTGGATGCGGCCCTGCCCGCGGAATTCGCCTGCTGGCATTGGAGCCTGGTCCAGGTCTCGGAACAGCGGTGGGAATTTCAATATGTGGCGGATGAGGTGGCGCCGGAAATGATGGCCGAACTTCTCGCCCGCGTGCTTGGAACCGGCGCCCGGGTGACCCTGTTTCGCCGGAAATTCATCCAACCGGCAGTGAGCGGCAAATTTTCACTGCTGAAGCCGTTGGCGCGTTAAACGCAAGCTGCTACAGGCGGTGGTTAGGCTGACTTATAAGCCGGTCGGGCACTTTTCCGTGCCTTGCCATGGGGAGGCCGCCACGGTTTCTTCGGCTTCGACTTTCCGTCAACCCCGGCTAATTTCCCCACGATCCGCACGATGAATCTCCTCGGCTCGCTCTTCCGCTCCTCCTTGGGCAGAAAGTTCCTCATGGCGGCGACCGGATTGGTGCTCTTCGGGTTCGTGACCGGCCACCTGCTCGGCAACCTGCAGATCTTTCTTCCGCCGGAAAAGATCAACACCTACGGCCACATGCTTGAGTCACTGGGCGCGGGGTTGTGGCTCATCCGCCTGTTCCTCCTCGCCTGCGTGCTGGTCCACCTCTGGCTGGCCATCCAGCTCACGCTGGAAAATCGCGCCGCCCGTCCGCAGAACTACGGGGTGGATCACATCAACCGCGCTACGCTCGCCTCCCGCCTGATGGCCCGCACCGGCCTCGTCGTGCTGGCTTTCCTGCTCTTCCATCTCGCGCACTTCACGGTGCGCGTCGGCCACCCGGAGTGGAGCGAGCACACCTTCACGCTGCTCAATGGCACCAAGGTCCGCGATGTGCACGCCATGATGGTGCAGGGGTTCAGCAATGTCCCGGTTTCCGTTTTCTACATCATCGCCGTGGGCCTGCTCAGTTATCATCTCGCTCATGGCATTGTCAGCATGCTCCAGACCCTCGGCTTGAAGAACGAGCAATGGACGCGCGGGCTCGAGCGTTTCGCCGTCGCCTACTGCTGGGGCTATTTCCTGCTCAACACCGCCATTCCGCTCGCCGTGCTCCTGGGCAAGGTGCCGCTCGCCCACAGCTGACCACCCACGCCATGGCCACCCTCGACTCCAAGATTCCCTCCGGTCCGCTCGCCGACAAGTGGCGCAAGCACAAGACGGAGATCAAGCTCGTCAACCCGGCCAACAAGCGGAAATACGAGGTCATTGTGGTGGGGGCCGGCCTCGCGGGTGCCTCTGCCGCCGCCACGCTCGCCGAACTCGGCTACAAGGTGAAGAATTTCGTCTTCCACGACAGCCCGCGCCGCGCCCACTCCATCGCCGCGCAGGGCGGCATCAACGCCGCCAAGAACTACCAGAACGACGGCGACTCCGTCCACCGGCTCTTCTACGACACCCTCAAGGGCGGTGATTACCGCGCCCGCGAAGCCAACGTCCACCGACTGGCCGAGGTTTCGGTCAACATCATCGACCAGTGCGCCGCGCAGGGCGTGCCTTTCGCCCGCGAATATGGCGGCCTGCTCGCCAACCGCTCCTTCGGCGGTGCCCAGGTCTCGCGCACCTTTTACGCCCGCGGCCAGACCGGCCAGCAGCTGCTCCTTGGCGCCTACTCGGCGCTCTCGCGCATGATCGGGCAGGGTGGCGTTGAGATGCACAACAACTCCGAGATGCTCGACCTCGTCGTCGTCGACGGCCACGCCAAGGGCATCATTGTGCGCGACCTGAACACGGGCGCGATCACCCGCCACAGCGCCGACGCCGTTGTGCTCGCCA
This sequence comes from Oleiharenicola sp., assembly GCA_031390295.1. Lineage (GTDB taxonomy): Bacteria > Verrucomicrobiota > Verrucomicrobiia > Opitutales > Opitutaceae > Lacunisphaera. The sequence goes on along the minus strand of JANMTJ010000340.1, from coordinate 9,646 downwards.
CCGGCGGCTACGGTAACGTCTTCAACCTCTCCACCTACGCCCGGCAGTCCAACGCCACCGCCATCTGGCGCGCCTACAAGCGCGGCGCCTGCTTCGCCAATCCCTGCTACACGCAGATCCACCCGACCTGCATTCCCGTCAGTGGCGACTACCAGTCCAAGCTCACGCTCATGTCCGAGTCGCTCCGCAACGACGGCCGCATCTGGGTGCCGAAGAAGAAAGAGGACGCCAAGAAGGATCCCGCTTCCATCCCCGAGGCCGATCGCGACTATTACCTCGAGCGCATCTACCCCAGCTTCGGCAATCTCGCACCCCGGGACGTCTCCTCCCGTGCCGCCATGCGCATGTGCGACGAGGGTCGCGGCGTCGGCGAGACCGGGCTCGGCGTCTACCTCGACTTTGCCGACGCCATCAAGCGCCTCGGCGAGCCCGCCGTGCGCGAGCGCTACGGCAACCTCTTCGACATCTACCACGAGATCACCGCGGAGAACGCATACAAGACACCCATGCGCATCTTCCCCGCTGTGCACTACACGATGGGCGGCCTCTGGGTGGATTATAACCTGATGTCCAACATCCCCGGGCTCTTCGTGCTCGGCGAAGCCAATTTCTCCGACCACGGCGCCAACCGCCTCGGTGCCTCCGCGCTCATGCAGGGCTTGGCCGACGGCTACTTCGTCATTCCCTACACGCTCGGCGATTATCTGGCCGGCCAGAAACCGGCGGCCCGGCCCAAGACCGATGCCGCCGAATTCAAGCAGGCCGAGGAGAATGTCACGGCAATGACCCGGCGTTTCCTCGCCAACCCGGGCAAGGAGCCCGTCAGCCATTTCCACAAGCGTCTCGGCAAGATCATGTGGGAGCACTGTGGCATGGCCCGCACCAAGGCCGGTCTCGAGGCTGCGCTTCAGAAAATCCCCGCGCTACGCGAGGAATTCCGGGCCAACGTCAAGGTTCCCGGCTCGGCCGACACCCTCAACCAATCGCTCGAACAGGCCGGTCGCGTCGCTGATTTCATGGAACTCGGCGAGCTGCTCTGCCGCGACGCGCTCACCCGCGAGGAATCGTGCGGCGGCCACTTCCGCGAGGAATACCAGCACCCGGATGGCGAGTGCAAACGCGACGACGAGAAATTCGGCCACGTGGCCGCCTGGGAATACCAGGGCGAGGGCAAGACACCCCTCCGCAACACCGAGCCGCTCAACTACGAGTTCACCAAGATGAGCGTCCGCTCCTACAAATAATTCGCGAGGAACCCGTCATGGTCGCACCCACTCCCAAGAAAACCTTTTCCGTCACGCTGCGCGTCTGGCGGCAGGCTGGTCCGAAGCAAGCCGGCCGGTTCGTCGAATACCCGGCCTCGAATGTGAGCCCCGACATGTCCTTCCTCGAGTTGCTCGATGTCGTGAATGACGGGCTGACGCGGGAGGGCGGGGAACCCATTGCGTTCGCCCATGATTGTCGCGAGGGCATCTGTGGCACCTGTTCCTGCACGATCAACGGCAAGCCGCATGGTCCGGGCCAGGGCATCGCCACCTGTCAGCTCTACATGCGCAGTTTTGCCGAGGGTGACACCATCGTGGTCGAGCCCTTCCGCGCCCGCGCCTTTCCCCTGGTCAAGGATCTCGTCACCGACCGCAGTGCCTTCGACCTGATCCAGCAGGCCGGCGGGTTCATTTCCGTCCGTACTGGTGCGGCACCCGATGCGAACTCTATCCCCGTGCCCAAGGCAGATGCCGATCTTGCGATGGATGCCGCGGCCTGCATCGGCTGCGGCGCCTGTGTCGCGGCCTGCAAAAACGCCTCCGCCATGCTCTTTGTTGCCGCCAAGGTCTCGCACCTCGGCCTGCTGCCCCAGGGTCAGCCGGAACGCGACAAGCGCGTACTCGCCATGGTGCAGACGATGGACGCCGCCGGCTTTGGGAACTGCACCAACCAATACGAGTGCAGCGCCGTATGTCCGAAGACGATCACGCATGATTTCATTGCCCGCTTGAATCGCGACTACATGGGCGCGCTTTTCCGGACGAAGTTCAAGCCGGCCTCCAACGCCTCGGGTGGCGGAGCGGGCTGAGTCCGGTCAGTCCGGATTTTTGGCTGGCGGCCCGGAGGGAGCGGCTTTCTTGAGATTTTCAAGCGCGACCTGAAAGGCACCGGCCAGCCAGCCGTGCTCGGTCTCCGGCAGCTCCTTGCGCAGGAGGATACCCTCGCAGTAATCGCGCACCACCTTGTCCTGTTGGATATTGCTGCGCAGCGACCAGACCGCGGCGTGGAAGACGATGCTCTTCAGCACCTCGGTCGGCAGTTTGGCCGGTTTCGTCTTCAGCTTCTTGTGCTGGTCGAGCGCATCATTGTAAGGGTGATAGGCCAGCACCGCGACGAGCTCGCGGATGGGGGCGAAGCGTCCGCTCGCGAAGAAGCGGCCCCACAGCACATCGAGCTGGACCCCATTGAGCGGTTCCTTCGTCGGAACCGGCCATGCTTGCACCCGCTGCAGCATGAAGGCCTCGCGGGCCTTCTCCGGCAGGGTTTGGAAGAAATTGAGATCGTCCCGCCTGGCATAAGCCAGGCAGGTCGCGAGCAGCTCGCGCTCGCGTCCGGTGGCCTGGTCCAGTCGCGCGACGACGTGCGGCAGCAGCCAGGGGTTGTCGGCCAAAACCTGTTCGAAGAAACCCAGCCACGAGCCCTGTTCTGCGTCCCGGCGCGGCTTGGCGCCGGCGGGCGGGTGCTCCGCGATCAATTTCACGGCTGCGAGCAGTTGCTGCGGCATGGGTTTGCGATGATAGCCCACCAGCCAGCGGCCTTGATCCGTTCCAGCGGGCAGCGGTTCCTGCGCCAATTCATCCTCACCCAACTTGAACGACTGTTCCCGCCGGACCGTTGTGCCGCTGATTAAATCAGTGGCTTCCACCACCACCTGCCAGGTGCCCGACGGGTCGTCCTTGCCGAAGACCCAGACCAGCTGCTGGGCGGCGCGATGGATCATATTGGGGTCGCTCGCCTTGCTCCGGGGGATGAGTTTCAGCCCATCTTGCGCCATGCCGGCGGTGCCGTCGGGCCGGACAGAGAAAACGCGGTAATTGACCTCCGCGGCGCCGTCGGGGTCGGTGCTGAAACGGGCGGCGGAGACCAGGATATGCACCGGCTGGTCGCGCACGATCTGTCCGACGGCGGTGAAATGCGGCCCACGGCCGTTCGGGGTCTTGGTCCAGATATCCTCGTGAGCGTACTGGATGGTGGGCAGGACAAACACTTCCAGCCCGGTTGATTCCCCGCCAGCTGCGCCGCGCACCTGCGCCGTGGTCGCCAGCCACAGGGAGAGACAGAACAGGGCGGCACGCATGCCATCATCATCACCAGTGGCCGGTGGCGGGCAAGCCCCCGTATTTCCCCCCTGATATATCCCGGTCGGGTTTGGGCTTTTCCGCAGGCACTTGCGAAAGCCTGCAACTTTTAGCCGCTTGGCGGGTTTTCATGGCATCAACCAATGCTCCTCATGAAAACCGCTCTTATCTCCGTTCTCACCGCGACCCTTCTGGGCTTCGCTTCCATCGCGAGCGGTCGTCCCTTCGACGCCGCCGACTTTACCGCCATCATCTTTACCCTCGGCCTGGTGGCCTGGACCGTGGACCAATACAGCCGCGAACCCCGTCCGCTGCTGCAGGATCGTCCGATCCGCATCCCGACGACCATGCCTTCCCGGGTGACCGTGTCCAAGGCCCATCGCCTTGCGGCCTGATCAACCTTCACCAACTCAAGCCAGCGGCCCCGGATTATTCCGGGGCTGTTTTATTTGGCGCCCACGGCCACCGTGCCCGAGCGGGTCAGGTGCACCTTTTCAAATTTATCATCGAGGATCAGGAGAAAGACAGTGGAATCCACCCGGTAGGCGGCCGAACCCTGTGACACGGCCTGATTGATGATCGGACTGGCGGCCGGGCCGGCTGGGACCAGCAAACCGGTGCGCTCCAGCCGGGTATTTGCCGGAACCCCCAAGGGTGTGTCTTGGACGATGGTACCGACCAGCGTGCCATTCAGCATGATTTTGTGGGTGCCCTTGGAGATCAGATAGGAGACCACATTGGGGTTTTCCACGACCCAGGTCACCTGGACGGTGCCGTTGCCCGTGCGCTCAATCTTGGCGAGGGCGACCTTGAGCTCGCCGGCAATGATTTCAGAGACGTTGCTGCAGGCGCTGAAACCGCAGATCAGCAGGCCGGCCAATAGAAGGAAGGGCATTTTCTTCATGGGCGGAATGGTGGGGACGGGGGAAGGCGCAGCAAGACCCTAGTCATCCTTCGGCTTGGATTTCTTCGGTTCCTTCGCGCCGCCCAGCTCCAGCTGCGCGATCACCCCGACGGCGGCCAGGGCGATGATGGAGGGAAACATCCAGCTATTGCCCTCGATCAACGCCGGCATCTGATCCGGCTGCTTGTAATAAAACAGCCAGTCGATCTGGCTGGTGAAGAAGGACAGGGCCAGGATGGCCCGAAACGACCCCAGCAGGGAGGTGGAGAGTATGATCAGGACCCGCTGGACTTTCACGGCCAGAAACCCGCCGATAATGCCCAGCACCACGCCGGTGAGCAGCGCCACCATGTGATGATAATTGGCGAAGAGCAGCATGCCCAAGGTGGCGCCGAAACCAAATCCCGCGACAAACACCGCGGCGATATACAGCAAAAAAGCCAGCCCGGCCCCGAGCAATGCGCCGATGATCAGGGCTGCAGTCACTGCGCCCGGCCCCAGACCCAGCGCCGTGGCCAGGGCATGGCCCGCCGCCAGCCCGATCAGTCCCCCCATCACGGCGAGCGTGACCTTGAAAACGCGATAACCGAAGAAAACATCCAGCACGCCCCAGGCGATGGTGCCGGCGGAAATCCACGGATATATCTCGGTGAGGTCCGACATGCCCTCATGCAAGGGCGGCCCCGGGCCGCGTCAATGCCGGGTGCGCAAAATCACGCCACGGCGCGGATGCTTTCCCATACAATCCAGGCGAAGGCCAAAGCGATCGTCCAGCGGATGAGGCCACGGCCGAGGCGCCGGCGGCGCAGGCCGCGGCCGAAATGATCGGTACGGAGTGCAGGCCGGGTCCGGAAGGGGACCTGACTGCGCCATTGGTCGTACGGCGTGGGCTTGTGCCAGGACGATTTGACATACAGGCGGTCGCTGCGGCCGGGGGGAATCGGCAGGTAGTTAAGCAGGCGGCGCAAGGTCAGGGACATGGGGGTACAGCGTCCCGGAAAATAGCGCTTCCGTTCAATTCGATTCTGGCTATCTGGACACCTTTCACGCTCCGTTTACCCACGATGCACCACTTCCACTACGCCGGGCAAAAGCTGCATTGCGAGTCCGTTGACCTCGCCGCCATCGCGCAGCTCCATGGCACCCCCACGTACGTTTACAGCGCGCAAACCATCGCCGACAACTACCGCCGGCTGGCCGCCAGTCTCACCGGACTCGATGTGCAGATTTGCTACGCCATGAAGGCGAACTCCAACCTCGCCGTGCTGCGCCATTTCGCGAACCTCGGCGCGGCCTTCGATCTGGTGAGCGGCGGAGAGCTGCGCCGGGTGCTGGCCGCCGGCGGCAATGCCAGTCGCAGTGTCTTTGCCGGGGTGGGGAAGACCGAGGCTGAAATCCGGTTTGCCCTGGAGACCGGGGTCTTCGGATTCCATGTCGAGAGCGAGCCTGAGCTCGCCCGCATCAACCACGTGGCCGGCCAGCTCGGGCGCAAGGCCCCGATCGCCATCCGCATCAATCCCGACGTTGACGCCAAGACGCACGCGAAGATCACGACCGGAAAGAGCGACAACAAGTTTGGCATTCCCCTGCAGCATGCCGCCGCCGCCTACGAGGCTGCGGCCAAGTATCCGCACCTTGAGCTCAAGGGGGTGCAGATGCACATCGGCTCACAACTCACCTCCGCCGCGCCGTTCATTGAGGCGGTCGAGAAGGTGGTGCCCTTTGCCGAGCAGCTGAAGAAGCTGTACGGCATCTCCTATTTCAGTGTCGGGGGCGGCATCGGCATCATTTACCAGGACGCACTCGCGAGCGGCGCGCAGTCTTGGTGGGAGGGCAAGCCCGCCACCGAGCGTCCGCTCACGCCCGAAGCCTACGGTGCGGCGCTCAAGCCGCTCCTGGCGCCGCTCGGCCTCAAGATCCTGCTCGAGCCCGGCCGCTTCCTGGTGGGCAATGCCGGCGTGCTGCTCTCCCGCGTTGAGCACCTCAAGCGCGGCGCGCATAAGAACTTCCTCGTGCTCGATGCCGCCATGAACGATCTCGTGCGTCCGGCCATGTATGAGGCCTACCACGAGATCGTGCCCCTCGTGCGCGACACCACGCGCCCGGCCCTCAAGGCCGACATCGTCGGCCCGATCTGCGAATCGGGCGACTGCTTTGCCAAGGACCGCACGCTCCAGACGGTGGGCGAGGGCGAGCTGGTCGCCTTCATGAGCGCCGGGGCCTACGGCTACACGATGGCCAGCCGCTACAACACCCGGTCCTTGCCTGCTGAGGTACTGGTGTCGGGCAGCCGCTTCGAGCTGGTCAACGCCCGGGAGAAATTTGAGACTGCCATTGCCGGGGAGAAAATCCCCGGATTCCTCCAAACCTGACGGTTCACCCCATGTCTGAGCAGCGTTCCCTCCATTTCGCGATCATCGGCGCGGGCGCGTGGGGCACGGCGGTGGGGGTCCACCTTGCCCGGCGCAACCAGCGCACCACGCTGGTCGCACGCCGGCCGGAGCATGCGGTCGCGATGCAACTGGCCCGGGAAAACCGCGACTACCTGCCCGGCGTCAAGCTACCGGAGGCGCTCGCCGTCACCTCCGATCTCCATGCCGCCCTGCTCGACGCCGACGTTGCCCTGGTCGCCAGCCCGTCTCACGCGCTGCGGGAATGGTGCCAGCGCATCAAGGGCGAGCTGGCCCCGGCCGGCCGGCTGCAGCTGTTCATCAGCCTGGTCAAAGGACTTGAGGTCGGCACCCAGCTCCGGCCCAGCGAGGTCATGGCCCAGGCCTTTCCGGGGACCAATGTCGCGACACTGACCGGCCCGACCAACGCGGCGGAGGTGGCCCAGGGCCTGCCTGCCGCCGTGGTGCTGGCGGCGGCCACCCCCGGCGAATTTGTGGACCGGGTGCAGGCGGCCATGAGTGGCTCAACCCTGCGGCTTTATACGAGCGACGACCTGGCCGGCGCCGAATACGGCGCGTGCCTGAAAAACATCTACGCCATCGCCGCCGGCTTTTGCGACGGGCTCAAGCTGGGCGACAACGCCAAGGCCTCGCTCATCACCCGCGCCCTGACCGAGATGGTCCGGGTGGGGGACAAGCTCGGCGCGAAGAAAGAAACGTTCTACGGCTTGAGCGGCTTCGGCGATCTGGTGGCCACCTGTCACGGGGCGTGGAGCCGTAACCGCGAGTTTGGCGAGAAGATCGGGGCCGGTCACCCGGTGGCTGAATTGCTGGCCGGCCGGCGAACGGTGGTGGAGGGCTATCGTACCACCCAGGCCCTGCATGAATTATGTGTGCAGCAAGGCATCGCCGCCCCGATCCTGGGCGAGGTCCATGCCATCCTCTATCAGGGCAAGCAGCCGCGGGACGCGCTGATGGCGCTCATGACGCGTGAACTGAAGCGCGAGACGGTCTCGCCCTTCGCGAAGAAATAGACCGGGCGCCCGTCAACCCTTGGCCTGCTCGATCCCCGTGACTATGCCGTCCTGGAAGACGATGCGGATGCGTTCCTCTTTTTCCTGCGTGTAGGTGTCGGCCAGGACCGGGCGGTAATACATGCGGTAGGAGCGCAGGTAGGGATCGTAGTAGACGCTGCGGTGATACCCAGCGAAACCCGTGCCGGTGTAGCGGTCGTAATAGGTGTTGTAGATCCAGGTGACGGTCTTGCCGTCGGCGTTGACGGTCTCGCGCTTCTGGTCGGGGGCGCCGAGGGCGAGGTAGACCAGGTCCTCGGTGTAGCCGAGGTCGATGATGCCCTGAGTGATCTTCTCCTGCGTGGCGAGGTCCGCGCTGGCGAAAACCTCGGGGTTCTCCTTGATGCGGGATTCGACGGACTGGCAGCCGGCCAGGAAGCCGAGGCTGCTGGCGAGCATGAAAGTGCGGAGCAATCGATGGTTCATTATGAGTGGGTTGACCGGTGAAACTCACCCCGGGTTCCCGGAAAAGCCCGGGCCTTACAACCGGATGCGGCGCAGGCGCAGCGCGTTGGCGATGACCGATACGCTGCTGAAGGCCATCGCGAGCCCGGCGATCATCGGGTTTAGCAGCAGGCCGAAAAACGGGAAAAGCAGACCGGCGGCGAGCGGGATGCCCAGGGCATTGTAAATGAACGCAAAAAACAGGTTTTGCCGGATGTTGCCCATCGTGGCGCGGGAGAGGTGGATCGCCTTGGCGATGCCACGCAGGTCGCCCTTTACGAGGGTGACCCCCGCGCTCTCCATCGCCACGTCGGTGCCGGTGCCCATGGCGATCCCGACATCAGCCGCGGCGAGCGCCGGGGCGTCGTTGACGCCGTCACCGGCCATGGCGACGCGCGCGCCGCCGGCCTGGAGGGCTTTGACCCGCTTGATCTTGTCGGCGGGTTCGACCTCGGCCTCAAACTCGTCGAGGCCCAGCTGTCGCGCGACGGTGGTGGCGGTGGCCCGGTTGTCGCCGGTGATCATGACAAGTTTCACCCCGAGATTATGCAACTGGGCGATGGCCTCGGGAGTGGAGGCCTTGATGGGATCAGCCACGGCCAGCAGGCCGGCCGCGCGTCCGTCCACTGCGGTAAAGAGCACGGTCTTGCCCTCGGCCTGCAAGGAGGCGGCGCGCTCGGTGAGTGCAGCCGGCACGTCGACGCCCTCGGCCGCGAGGAACTTCACCTTGCCGACGAGCACAGTACGGCCATTCACGCGTCCGGCCACTCCGCCAGCGGTGACAGAGCGGAAATCAGCGATGGCGGGCAGGGTGAGTTTGCGTGTCTCAGCGCCGCGCACGATGGCGGCGGCGAGCGGGTGCTCGGACGCGCGCTCGACAGTAGCGGCGAGCGTGAGCAGGCCGGCCTCGTCCAGACCTTCCGCCGGGATTACGTCGGTCAGGGTCGGACGACCCTCGGTGAGCGTACCGGTCTTGTCCACGAGGAGCCACGAGACCTTGCCGAGCAGTTCGAGCGACTCGGCGTTCTTCACCAGCACCCCCTCTTGAGCACCTCGACCGACGCCCACCATGATGGACATCGGGGTGGCAAGCCCGAGGGCGCAGGGGCAAGCAATGATGAGCACAGCCACTGAATTGACGATGGCGTAGGCCAGCCGCGGTTCAGGGCCGGCGAAAAACCAGATCAGGAACGTGAGGACGGCGGAGACCAGTACAGCGGGCACAAAGATCGCCGAGACACGATCTACCAGCCCCTGGATCGGGGCGCGGCTGCGTTGAGCCTCAGCCACCATGTGCACGATACGCGCAAGCAGGGAATCGGCCCCGACCTTGTCCGCGCGGAAGACAAACCCACCGGTGCCGTTGACCGTGCCGCCGGTCACGCGATCGCCGGACTTTTTTTCCACGGGCAGTGATTCGCCGGTGATCATGGACTCATCAACGGAAGAGGAGCCCTCCTCGATGACGCCATCCACCGGCACGCGGGTGCC
>JANMTJ010000584.1:0-1523 GCA_031390295.1 Oleiharenicola sp. | reverse complement strand
GTAGGTGTAGGCCAGGATCTGGATGCCGGTCTTGTCGCGAAAGCCGTCGATCATTTCCTTGAACACCGCGCTCTTGCTGTAGGCCAGCAGGTGCTCGCCGTCGCGGAAGATGAAGGGGTAATAAGCGATGCCCAGGCGCGGGTAGCTGCGCGCGGCGAAGCTGGGGCCGCTGATGATCATGTCCACCGTGCCCAGCAACATGCCCTGGTTGATATCGGTCTCCTTGCCCAGCGAGCTGGCGGGGAAGACCTGGATCTCGAACTTGCCGCCGCTGCGTTTCTTGATTTCTTCGGCGGCCCAGACGCTTTGCGTGTGGTACGGCTCGCTGGTTTCATAGACATGCGCTCAGCGCAGCTTGGTTTGTGCGCTGGCGGGCAGGGCAAGTGTCAGGGCAGCTAACGCGACGATGGCGATGAATCCGGTGTGGAACGGGTGTTTCATGCGGTGTCTCCTCGGGGTGAACTTCAATCGCGGTGGGCAGCGGCTATGCGCGCGGCACGATGCGCGCGCCGCTGAGTTGTTCTTGCGCTTCGACCAGGGACGGCACGAACTTCTTGCCGTGTCCCAGCGCGCTGGCCAGCGCCAGGCTCTGGTGCACCGCCTGGCCCATCACGCTGGGAACGTTGTGGCTCTCGGCCAGGTGGGTGTAGTAGCGCACGTCCTTGCGCGCGTTGTCCAACTCGAACATGAGGCCCTGCATGTCGCCCTTGAGCGTCTTGGCCATGGCCTGGAACAGCCCGTTGTTGACGGGGCCCAGCGAAACCAGTTCGACGAATTTGTGCAGGTCGATGCCGGCGCGCTGGCCGACGGCAAAGGCCTCGGCGGTGGCCGTGCAGATGGCCTGCGCGACGAAGTTGTTGAGCAGCTTGATGGTATGGCCGGCGCCGGGGCCACCCATGTGGAAGACGTTTTCGGCGAAGCAGCGGATCACGGGTTCGAGGCGCGCAAAGTCCGCGGGTTCGGCACCGACCATCACGTTCAGGCGGCCGGCCTCGGCTTCGACCGGGGTGCGCGAGAGCGGGGCGTCGACCAAGGTCACGCCGCAATCCGCACAGCGCTGACGCAGGGTGGCGGTGGAGGTGGGTTCACTGGTCGAGCAGTCGACGATCAACAGACCTTGGCGAGCACCGGTCAGCAAGCCGTCTTCGCCGCTCACCACGGCTTCCACCTGTGGCGAGCCGGTGACGCAGATGAAGACAATGTCGCTGCCGGCGGCCATTGCCGCCAGCGATGCGGCGCGCGTGGCGCCGCTGGCCAGCAGGTCGGCCACGCGGTGGGCGCGCCGGTTGACCGTGAGCGACAGCGTGTGCCCCTTGGCCAGCAAGTGCTTGGCCATGCCATGGCCCATCAGGCCGCTGGCGCCGACAAATCCGATTTGCATATTCAGCCCCGGCCCACGAAGGGCATCTTGGTCGCCATCACGGTCGTGAACAGCACGTTGGCCGAAAGCGGCAGCCGCACCATGGCCAGCAAGGTGTCGACCACCGCCTGCAGGTCCATGCGCGGCTCGGGCTTGATGCTGC
>JANMTJ010000267.1:0-8794 GCA_031390295.1 Oleiharenicola sp. | reverse complement strand
ACATGGAGTTGTTCCGCACCCAGTTGATCGCGGCATCAACCCTCGTGACGACGATATCGCCTTCGATCTTGCTGTTATAGGTAATTTCCGGATTGGCGGTGCCCATGGAGGAAAAATTCGAGCCACGCTACCACCCCACCCTCACCCGGCAAGGAGGATTTGTTTACATAACAGGGTTTGGGACCTGAAATAACGGCGGACGGAATTTCCGTTGACCGGAGCTAATGGTCTTCCCTTTATTCGACCCTCATTTGGGTCACGGAGAGGTGGCTGAGTGGTTTAAAGTACCCGCTTGGAAAGCGGGCGTAGGGCAACCTACCGGGGGTTCGAATCCCCCCCTCTCCGCCATCCGCCTACACCCTGCCCAGCAGGGGTTTTGGCGGGACCGGAGGTAGCCCCGCAACCCCGCATTGCATTCGGGCCGGGCCCGGCCAAGCTCCCCTGCCGGCGCACCCCATGACCCGAAAACGCATTGTCATAATCGGCGGAGGCTTTGGCGGTGTGAAGTGCGCCCAGACCCTGCGCGCCCAACTGCGCGCGGGCGACGCCGAGGTAATCCTCTTTAACAAGGAAAACCACCTCGTCTTCAGTCCGCTACTGGCCGACGCAGTCGGCTCTTCCCTGAGCCTCGTCGATGTGATTGTGCCGCTCCGCCAGCTTCTGCCGGGTGTCCAGTGCCGCACCGAGGAAGTCAAGAACGTCGACCTGGCCGGCAGCCGGATTGAGTTCGAGAGCCACGACGGCCAACCGCGCCAGCTTGATTACGATCATGTCGTCATCGCCTGCGGTAACATCTCGAACCTCAACGTCGTGCCGGGCATGGCCGACCATGCGTTCCCCTTGAAGACCGTCGGCGACGCCGCCGTCCTGCGCACGCACATTCTCTCCCGGATGGAAAAGGCCGAGGTCTGCGACGACCCGGAGAAACGCCGCTGGTATCTGTCCTTCGTTGTCGTGGGCGGCGGCTACAGCGGCGTCGAGACCGCCGGCGAGATCAACGACCTCGTCCGCTCCAGTCTGCGCTTCTATTCCAACATCCGCGACGAGGATGTCAGCGTGACGCTCATCCACTCGCGCGACCAGCTGCTGCCCGAGATCAGCCCCAAGCTCCGCGAGTTCGTCCGGATGAAGATGGAAAAAACCGGGGTCACCATGCAGCTCAACGCCCGCGTGATGCTCGCCACCGGCGAGGGAGTGGGTCTGAAGGGCGGCTTTGTCCGCGGCGGCACGATTGTCTGCACCATCGGCAGCACCATCGCCCCCGTCGTCGACCGGCTCGACACGCCCAAGGAAAAGGGCCGGCTGCTCACCGAGCCCGACATGCGCCTGCGCAGCCGGGCCAACGCCTGGGCCATCGGTGACTGCGCCAGCATCCTCAACGCCCACGACCACCAGCCCTCGCCGCCCACCGGCCAGTTCGCCGAGCGCCAGGGCCGGCAGTGCGCCGACAACATCGTCCGCCTGCTGGCGGGCGAAGCGACCCGCCCGTTTTCGTTCAAGGTGCTCGGTCAGCTCTGCTCCATCGGCGGCCACAGCGCCGTGGCCGAGATGTTCGGCTTCAAACTCTCGGGCTTCCTCGCGTGGTTCGCCTGGCGCAGCGTCTACCTCTTCAAGCTCCCGTCGTGGTCCCGCCGGGTGCAGGTGGGGTTCGACTGGGCGTGGCTGCTGATTTTTCCGCGCGACCTCAGCTGCATCAAGACCGATGTCACCGAACGCGTCTCGCACGCCCATTATGAGCCGGGTGACTACATCATCAAGCAGGGCGAGCCGCCCTCGAGTTTCTACGTCATCGAACACGGCGAGGTGGAGATCGTGCGCGTCCTTCCCGAGAAACCAGAGGGCGAGGTCATCGCCACGCTGGGCACCGGAAATTTCTTCGGCGAAGGCGCCCTGATCAACAACCAGCCGCGCGCCGCCTCCGTCCGCGCCCGCACCCCGGTCGAGGTCGTGGTCATGGGTCGCAACGTCTTCACCACCATTTCCAAGTCGCTGGCGCCGTTGCGCGCCGCGCTCACCGCCGCCATCACCCACCGCTCCGCCGCCAGCTGGCAGGAACGCCCGGCCGTCTTCGCCGCCCTGCAGAAATTTTCCCTCCAGGATTTCATCGAACCGGCCCCCACTCCCCTGCTGAAGCCAACCGATACCCTCTACGAAGTCAGCCACCAGTTTGCCCGGCACCCCTCCGACTTTTTTTTCGTCTCCTCAGACGGCGCCCGGCTGGAGGGCATGATCACGCTGACCGATTTGCTGCGCGCCCAAAGCAATGGCGTGAAACCCGAGTCACCCCTCGCTACCTTCATGAAAAAGGATCCGGCCGTGCTCGCCGCCACCGACAGCACGCTCATCGCGGCCTCCGCCTTCCGCGAGCACGGTTTTAAGACCATTCCTGTCGTCACGGACAAAGCCAGTCGCCGCATCGTCGGGGTCGTCCGGGTCCGCAAGCTCATCGCGCGCGTCCTGGAGGTCGTGCCCCCGCCCACCGGCCTGACGGCACCCCCCATGCCTCCGGCCTGACCCCGCCGGCCAAACTCTGTTTGCCAAACGGCCGCCCCGGCGTAGCCTCTGACCCTCACGCCTCCGGCCGATGCACGATCTCACCGACCTCTACCAGTCCGTCATTCTGGACCACAACCGCCGCCCGCGGAATTACAAGGTCCTGCCCACGGCCAACCGGGTGGGCTCGGGCAACAACCCGATGTGCGGCGACCAGATCACTGTCTATGTGAAGCTCGACGGTGACCGCATCAGCGAGATCAGTTTCCAAGGCAGCGGTTGCGCCATCTCCCAAGCCAGCGCCTCGCTCATGACCCTGCACCTCAAGGGCAAGACCATTGCGGAGGCCGAGGCCATCTACGCCAACGTGCACCGGCTCGTCACCACCGGCCAGGTCGAGGAAGACAACCTGTCCGACCTCGCCGCCCTCGCCGGGGTCCACCAGTTTCCCGCCCGCATCAAATGCGCCACGCTCGGCTGGCATGCCGCCCTCAACGCCGCCAAGGGCGACGAGCAGCCCGTCACCACCGAAAAACCGGGCGACTGATATCCGATGAACCAAGCCTGGACCAATATCCGCGCCGATTTCCCGATTCTTGACCAGCAGGTCAACGGGCAGCCGCTCGTCTACCTCGACAACGCTGCGACCTCGCAGAAACCATCGTGCGTCATCGACGCCCTGTCCCGCTATTACCTGAAGGACAACGCCAACGTCCACCGCGGCATCCACGCCCTGTCGATGCGCGCCACCTTCGCCTACGAGGCCGCCCGCGAACGCGCCGCGAGGTTCCTCAACGCCGCCGAGCCCGGCGAGATCATCTTCACCGCCGGCACCACGGACAGCATCAACCTCGTCGCCAACGCCTGGGGCGACGAAAACCTCAAGAAAGGCGACGTCATCCTTCTCACCGAGATGGAGCACCACAGCAACATGGTGCCCTGGCAGATGCTCGCCCGCCGCACCGGCGCCAAGCTGCGCTATCTGCCCATCGTCGCGGGCGACACCGGCCTGCTCGATCTCGCGCAACTGGACAAGGTGCTCACACCTGACGTGAAGATCTTCGCGTTCACGCACGTCTCCAACACGCTCGGGGTGATCAATCCCGCCGCCGAGCTCTGCACCGCGGCAAGGAAGGTCGGCGCGCTCACCGTCGTGGACGCCGCCCAAAGCGCCGGCCATCTGCCGCTCGATGTCCGCGCCATGGGCTGCGACTTCCTCGCCGTCTCCGGTCACAAGATGTGCGGCCCGACGGGTGTCGGCCTGCTCTACGGCCGCAAGGCCCTGCTTGATGCCATGCCGCCCTACCGGGGCGGCGGCAGCATGATCTCCAACGTCGAATATTATGAGAGCAAGTGGGCACCCGCCCCGGCCAAGTTCGAGGCCGGCACGCCCAACATCGCCGACGCCATCGGGCTGGCCCGCGCCATGGACTACCTCGACGACCTCGGCCGCGAAGCCATCGCACAGCACGACGAGAAGCTCGCCGCCCTCGCCTACGCCCGGCTCAAGGCCGAGGTGCCCGGCATCCGCATCCTCGGACCGGCGCACCACCGCAGCGGCGTCGTCAGCTTCGACCTCAAGGGTGTGCATGCCCACGACGTCGTAACCATGGCCGACCAGGAGGGCGTCGCCCTGCGCGGCGGCCACCACTGCAACCAGCCGCTCATGCGCAAGCTGGGACTCACCTCCACCTCCCGCGCCAGTTTCTATCTCTACAACACCGAAGCCGACATCGACCGGCTCGTCGCCGCGTTGCAGAAAATCTCCAAGTTCTTTGCGGGTTGATTCAACCCTTCGCCGCGATCCACGCCAGCGCCCTGGTCGCCAATCGGTCGAACGCCGTCACGCTCAGCTCGAGGTGTTCCTCCTTGGTATCTTCAATCTTGTTGTGGCTGATGCCATGCAGGCTCTGCACGAACATCATCACCGTCGGCACGCCTGCGCCGCACATCTCGGCGGCGTCGTGCAACGGGCCCGACGGCAGCCGGTGTGACTGAGGCCCGGTTTCCCTGATGGCTGCCTCGCACAGCTCAATCAGCTCGGGATGAAACGGCCGCGGCTCGATCTGCCAGATGCGTTCCCACGTCACACGCACGCTGCCTTCCCGGGCAAAGCGTTCGCTGGCCTCCTTCGCCTCCTTGAGCATTTGGGCGAGCGACTTGGAGTCGAGGTGCCGCTGGTCGAGAGTGATCCGGCATTCCTCCACCACGCTGGTCACGATGCCGGGTTTGGTCGTGCACGAGCCGATGGTGCAGACGCCGTTCCCACTGCGCCGGGCGATCTCATAGATTTCCGAACTCATTTTCGCCGCCGCGAGGAAGGCATCCTTGCGCCGGTTCATCGGCGTGCTGCCCGAGTGCGCCGCCTGGCCGTGGAAGGTGATGGTATGCCGCTCCACGCCGAAGGTTCCGAGCACCGCGCCGAGCGGCAAATCCAGGTCCAGCAGCACCGGCCCCTGTTCGATGTGCAGCTCAAGGTAGGCCGCTGCGTGCTTCAACTCCACGCCGCTGTCCTTCACTTTTTCAAAGTTGATCCCGACAGCCTGCAACGCATCCGGCAGGGTGACGCCCTGCTTGTCCTTCAGCCCGCGCGCCTCGGCCATGTCGAGTTTGCCCGAGCACGCCGACGAACCGAACAGGCTCTTGCCAAATCGCGCGCCTTCCTCGTCCGTCCAGTCGACGACCCGCACCGTTACCGGCGGCTTGCCGTGGTATTGCTCATTCATCCGGCGCAGAATCTCCACGCCGGCCATCACGTTCAGGCAGCCGTCAAGCCAGCCACCGTTCGGCACGGAGTCCATGTGTCCGCCCATGAGCAGCGCCTTGTCCGACTCGCCCCGCAGCGTCGCCCAGAAATTTCCCGCCGCGTCGGTGTGCGTCTCAACCGGCAGGCCCGCAAGCTTCTCCTTGAGCCATGCCCGGGTCTTCACCCACACCGGCGAGAAGGCCACGCGCTGGGCCCCGTTGTCGTCGCCGGTGAGCGTGCGCAATTCCTTGAGTTCGGCCACGGTGCGTTTGGGATTCAAGGGCATGGGGGAGCTTGGGTCAGTGGTTCGTTGCTAGAAAACCGCAAAGCCGGCAGAATGCCGAACCATTTTAGCCACAAAAAGGTGCAAAGACTCGATGGCGAATGAAGCCCTCAAGGCGCCTATAGGCGCACGGAAATTTCCGAATGGGATCATAACCATCTTTGTGCTTTTTTGTGGCCAATGATTCTGGGTCTGGGGTGGCTTTGCCGTCCTGATTTCTGCTTGGAAGTTAGCCCCTTCTGCACTGTATTCAATCCACCAATAACCCACCCTTCATTCCTGCAGGCGCCCGCGTTGCGGCCCTGGGAATAGCCGGCCAAAATTGACTGACGTCCCGCGGCTGGGCCTGATGCGCCCCGTGTCCTTCGCGCTTTCCCCATGCCCCTCTCCCCGCTGCTGCCCGCCGACGCCCTCGCGGCCAACTTCACCGACTTGAAGCCGCCGCTGAGCCCGCAGGAAGCCTCCGTCGAGGCCTATCGCTGCCTCTACTGCTTCGACGCCCCGTGCATCACGGCCTGCCCGACCGGCATCGACATCCCGGCCTTCATCAAGAAAATCGCCTACGGCAACCCGGCGGGTGCGGCCAAGACCATCCTCACCGCCAACATCCTCGGCGCCTCCTGCGCCCGCGTCTGCCCCACCTCCGTCCTCTGCGAGGGCGCCTGCGTGCTCGAGGATCGCGACGAACAGCCCATCATGATCGGCCGGCTCCAGCGCTTCGCCACGGACTACGTCACCGAACGCAATATCAGCGTCCTGCCCAAGCCCGCCCAGAAGTCCGGCAGGAAGATCGCCGTCATCGGCGCCGGCCCCGCCGGCTTGGGCTGCGCGGCCGAGTTGGCCCAGCTCGGACACAGCGTCACCATCTTCGAGCGCCAAGCCCAGCCGGGCGGACTCAACACCTACGGCATCGCCTACTACAAGATGAAGCCCGAGGTCAGTCTCGCCGAGGTCGAGCTGGTCAAATCCCTCGGCGTCGAGCTCCGCTGCGGCGTTGCGGTCGGCAAGGACATCCCCATCGCGCAGCTCGAGAAGGATTTCGACGCGGTCTTCATCGGCGTCGGCCTCGGGGCCGCCACCAAGCTGCGCATCCCCGGCGAGGACCTGCCCGAGGTGATCGATGCCCTCGACTTCATCGCGAGGATCCACACCGACCGGCTCGAAACGATTGCCACCGGCCGGCTCGTCGCGGTCATCGGCGCCGGCAACACCGCAATCGACGCCGTCACGCAGTCCAAGCGCCTCGGCGCCGAGCGCGCCTTCATCGTCTACCGCCGCGGCGAGCCCGAGATGTCCGCCTACGACTTCGAATACGACCACGCCAAGGACGATGGGGCGCACTTCCTCTTCCACGCCGCGCCGGTCGAGGTCGTCGCCACCAACGGCCACGTCTCCGGCCTCAAGCTCGTCCGCACCCGTCTCGTCGGCGACAAGGTCGAGGCCATCCCCGGCACCGAGTTCATCGAACCGTGTGACCTGGTCCTCAAGGCCGTCGGCCAGGAAAAACAGGTCAAGCTGATCAAGTCTCTCTTCCCGACCCTCAACGTCGATGACCGCGGCGTGATCCCACACGACAAGCTCACCGGCCAGACCAATGTCCCGCACCTGTTCTGCGGCGGTGACTGCGGCAATGGCGGGCGCGAGGTCGTCAACGCGGTCGGCGAGGGCAAGAAGGCCGCGCACGGCATCCACACCTTCCTGACGAAGGGCAAAGCCTCGCCACCCGTCCAGCCCTCGCGCCTCGGTGCCAAGCAAGGCGCCACCGGCTCCGGTCTGCTCTCCCCGATCAGGGCTCATGAATTGGAAGCAGCGATGAAATCCAAATGATTTTAGCCACAAAAAGTCACGAAGTCGTCCGGCATGCAGCCGCGGATTTACCGCGCGCCTATAGGCGCATTGAGAGCATCATTTGCTCCCGGATTTTTGTGCCTCTTTGTGGCCACTCATTCCGGTTTTCTCCGCATCCGTGTTAATCCGTAAAATCCGTGGTCAAAAACTCCTCCTCCTATGGCTGATCTGAGCTGCAATCTCGCCGGCATCAAGTCCCCCAATCCCTTCTGGATCGGCTCGGGTCCGCCCTGCAACACGGGCTACCAGGCGAATCGCGCCTTCGAGGCCGGTTGGGGTGGCGTCGTGTGGAAGACCATCGGCATTCCCATCGTCAATGTCGCCTCGCGCTACTCTGCGCTGAATTACGGCAAGGACCGGATGATCGGGCTCAACAACATCGAGCTCATCTCCGACCGCTCGCCCGAGACCAACTTCCGCGAGATCACCGAGGTCAAGAAACGCTGGCCCAAGCACGCCGTCATCGCCTCGCTCATGGTCGAGACGCGCGGGCAGTGGCACGAGTTCGTCAAGCGCGCCGCCGACGCCGGTGCCGACGGCATCGAGCTCAACTACGGCTGCCCGCACGGCATGTGCGAGCGCGGCATGGGCTCCGCCGTCGGCCAGCAGCCCGCCGTCGCCGAGAAAATTACCAGTTGGGTCATGGAGGCCGCCACCATTCCCGTCATCGTCAAGCTCACGCCCAACATCACCGACATCACCATGGCCGCGCGCGCCGCGCGCCGCGCCGGGGCGAACGCCATCTCCCTCATCAACACCATCAACTCGATCACCAACGTGAACCTCGACACGTTCGTGCCCGAGCCCACCGTCCGCGGCCTCAGCTCGCACGGCGGCTACTGCGGCCCGGCGGTGAAGCCCATCGCGCTGAACATGCTCCAGGCGTGCGCCGCCGACCCCGACGTCAACCTGCCCATCTCCGGCATCGGCGGCATCACCACCTGGCGCGACGCCGCCGAGTTCATCGCGCTCGGCGCCACCTCGCTGCAGGTTTGCACCGCCGTCATGCACTACGGCTTCCGCATCGTGGAGGACATGAACGACGGCCTGAACGCCTACCTCGATTCCAAAGGCATGAAGTCCCTCGCCGACCTGCGCGGACGCTCGGTGCAAACGCTGCAGAAATGGGAGAACCTCGACCTGAACTTCCAGCGCGTCGCCCGCATCGACTACGAGAAGTGCATCGGGTGCAACCTCTGCTACATCGCCTGCGAGGACGGCGCCCACCAGTGTATCGACCTGAAGTCGCCCGACGAACTCAAGGTCGGCCTCGGTCCCGGCCGTGTGCCGCACAAGCCCGTGCCAAAGGTCCGCGAGGAGGATTGCGTCGGCTGCAATCTCTGCTCGCTCGTCTGCCCCGTGGACGAATGCATCACCATGGTGGAAATTCCCAACGGCCAGGCCCCGATGACCTGGTCCAACTA
>JANMTJ010000308.1:0-1664 GCA_031390295.1 Oleiharenicola sp. | reverse complement strand
GGAGGACATGGCGAATGAATTCAATGGCATGCTCAAGCGCATTGACGAAGGCTACCAGCAGCTCGAGGAGTTCTCTGGCGATCTCGCTCACGAGATGCGGACCCCCGTCGCAACAATGCTGGGTCGCACGCAGGTGGCCTTGTCCAAGAGTCGCACAGCGGCGGAATTGCGCGACGTCATGGAGGGAAACGTCGAAGAGCTGGAGCGCTTGTCAGCGCTCATCAGCGACATGCTCTTTATCGCCCGCGCTGACCACGATGCCAAGCCGATTCAGGTCGAGCCTGTCGACCTGGTCGCTGAAGCACAGAGGGTGGCTGACTACTTGTCACTGATCGCCGACGAGAAGAACGTGCAGATCCGAGTGCTGGGCCAAGCTCCGGTCTTGCCGGCAGACCGCTTGCTGGTCCAGCGCGCCATCACGAACCTGGTCACCAATGCCATCAGGCACTCGCTGGAGCATTCCGCCGTCACGATCGAAATGGCCTCGACGGGTACCCAAGTCACCCTGGCCGTCGCCAACGAGGGTGATGACGTTGCCCCCGATCATCTCGAACGCGTCTTCGACCGCTTCTTCCGTGCCGATACCGGGCGGTCACGCGACGCAGGAGGCAGCGGCCTGGGTCTGGCCATCGTGCGCTCTATCGCCAAGCCCACCACGGTAGCGCTTCGGTAAGCAGCGCCACCGGCCGCACCACTTTCACATTGGTCTTTCCCGCAGAAGTACGAACCTCAGCGGGAGCCACGCGTCTGGGGTGACTGGCCTGTCATCTTCTGGATGACAACTCTGTAATGAAGTGGTCAGGTTGCGGTTGGCGTCCGGTTTCTAGAGTACTCCCCATGCCCCTACCAAACCAGGGCACGGCAGCGGCGGCCAGCGCCGCGACACACCGAACGTCACAGGAGTACCCACCATGAAGACCGCCATCACCATCGCTATCCTCAGTCTGACCGCCTTCCAGGCCCACGCCGCGCAGCCTTCCGCTGCCGCCGTCCTGAGCGGAGTTCCCTTGAGAGTTGCAGCGCAACCCTACGCAGCCCCCACGCCGAGCGCAGCCGCCGTCGACGTCAAGAGGTCGGGCATTGCCTTGAGCGCGGCGAAGCAACCCTACGCAGCCCCCACGCTTGGAGCAGCCGCCGCCAGCGACGTGGCGAAATCCGGCCGGCCGATGCAGATTGCCACGCAAACAAATCCGCCGAGCACGTGGTCGCACAGGGGGCCGGCTTCAGAGGCGACCCACATCCAACCGAGCGCCATGCCGGCCACAATGACCCGTTCATCGTCCGCCAGTGACGGCCGCGAGCAAGTGGTGGTGGATCTGGCTGCTGCAGTGCGCAGCGGTGACATGCTGGCGAGTGGCGAAATCGGCCTCAAGCTCAATGAGATGTACCCCAGCCTTTACGAGAGCGCGGAAATGCCGGCGGGCAAAACCACCGAACAAGTCCAAGCCGAACTGGCAGCGGCCCGGCGCAGCGGTGACCTGATGGCCAATGGCGAAATCGGCCTCAGGCTCAACGAGTTGTACCCGCGCCAATACGCGGCCGTGCAAGTGCTGGCGAGCAAGACTCGTCAGCAGGTCAAGGCCGAACTCGCGGACGCGCTTCGTACCGGAGACTACGTGGTTACCGGAGAATTGAGCGGCACGTGCGTCGAGATACACCCGAAC
>JANMTJ010000282.1:0-2281 GCA_031390295.1 Oleiharenicola sp. | reverse complement strand
TCGCGTGAGCGGACCCTGAAGCACATCACGCTGCCGGCAGGGGAAAGTTTCACGATCGAGTATGTCACGGGCAAGCCGTGGGGCGGCTACAATTGGTATCAGGGAAATTTTCACAGCATCATCCAGGTCAACACCGACCTGCCGACCTTCATTGACGGGGCCGTGGGTCTCGCGGCGCACGAGGGCTACCCCGGTCACCACGTCTACAACGTCCTGCTGGAGAAAAACCTTCTGCGCGATCGCGGCTGGGTGGAGTTTTCGGTCTATCCGTTGTTCAGCCCGCAGTCCCTCATCGCGGAGGGCAGCGCCAACTACGGGATCGAGGTGGCCTTCCCGGGTGAGGAGCGAGAGGTCTTCGAGCGGGACGTGTTGTTTCCCCTCGCCGGTCTCGATCCGGCGGGTGCGGCCGGGTATTACCGGGTGCAGAAATTGACCAAGCAGCTCAGTTTCGCCGGCAACGAGGCAGCCCGGCTCTACCTCAACGGTGAGATCAACGCCGCGGAGGCTGCGGCCTGGGTCACCCGCTACACCCTGCAGGAACCGGTCCGGGCGCAGCAGCACGTGCGTTTCATCGCGAAATACCGCAGTTACGTCATCAACTACAACCTCGGCGAGAAAATGGTGGGCGACTACATCGAGGCCCGTGCGGCGGGCGATGCCGGCCGGCGCTGGACGGTGTTCACCGAGCTGATCTCGTCGCCGCGGCTTCCTTCCGGGCTAAAGTAGCCCGCCGGTCAAAACAGACTGGCTGTCGGAGGGTCGCTCGCTAGGTTCGCCACCATGGCCAAGCCCAAGATCAAATGCGGGGTCGTCGGGGTCGGTTCCCTCGGCCAGCACCACGCGCGCATCTACGCCTCGCTGCCCGGCGCCGAGCTGGCGGGCATCTTTGAGACCAACGATGCCCGGGCGGCCGAAATCTGCGGCAAGTTCAACTGCCGGCGTTTTGCCACCATGGCGGAACTGGGGGAGGCCTGCGATGCGGTCAGTGTCGTCGTGCCGACCGACAAGCACGCCGAGGTCGCCCTGCCGCTCCTGGCGCAGGGCTGCCATCTGCTGATCGAGAAACCTCTCTGCGCGTCACTGGCAGAGGCCGAACAGGTGCTAGCGGCGGCACGGCAGCACAACTGCCTCGTGCAGGTCGGCCATGTCGAACACTTCAACCCGGTGATGAGCTACCTCGAGAAGCACACCGGTCGCCCGCAATACATCACCACCGAGCGGCTCGCGCCCTACCAGACGCGCGGCACCGAGGTGGGTGTGGTCCTCGACCTGATGATCCACGACATCGGCATCGTCCTGGCGTTGGTGAAGTCGCCCATCCGCAAGATCGACAGCGTGGGGATCAACGTGCTGTCCAAGACCGAGGACATCGCCAACGCGCGCATCGAGTTCGAGTCGGGCTGCGTGGCCAACCTCAGCGCCTCGCGCATGAGCCTGAAGAAGAACCGCGAGATCCGCGTCTTTCAGGACAACGCCTATCTCTCGCTCGATTTCATGAACCAGAAGGGCCACCTCGTGAAGAAGAGCGACATCATCGCCTACGGCCTGAAATTGAAGGTCGGCCTGGCCAAGGCGGGGGAGGACAAGGTGCCCGTGCACGAGATCCCCATCGAGAAGGGCGAGCCGCTCGCCATCGAGCTGGCTCATTTCATCGAGAGCGTGACCGAGGTCCGGCAGCCCAAGGTCGGCGGTGCCCTCGGCAAATCCGCGCTGGAGGTGGCAATCACCATCACGGAGCAGATCCGGAAGAATCAGAAGTGACACCACGGAATACACGGAAAACACAGAAGGTAGGGCGCGACCGCTGGGCGCGCCGCAAAGACTTCCGCAGAACGGCGGGCCCAGCGGTCCCGCCCTACCAGTCATGAGTAATCCCGCGCTCCCCGAAGGCCTGCCGGCGCCGGCGCACGGCCCGGTCGACCTGTTGATCGTCGCGGCCGAGCATTCCGGAGACGAGCACGCCGCCCGCCTGGTGCGGGGACTGCTGGCGAAGAATCCCGGCCTGAAAGTCTGCGCGCTGGGCGGTCAGCATCTGGCGGCCGTCGGGGCGCAGTTGTTGCGCGACCTTACCACGGGTTCCGCCATGGGCTTTGCCGTGCTCGCGCAGCTGTCGCATTACCGGGCGCTGATCGCCGACATCGTGCGCTGGGTCGGCACCCACCAGCCGCGGGCCGTCTGCTTTGTGGATTCCTCGGGGCTCAACCTGCGGATTGCGCAAGGGCTGTTCGAACAGGGTTATTCCGCCAAGGCGGGGGGCAAGACGAAGACACTCTACTACATC
>JANMTJ010000255.1:0-7198 GCA_031390295.1 Oleiharenicola sp. | reverse complement strand
ACCGGCTCCATGCTCATCGGCTGGTTGATGGTGCGTTTCGGTTCCGCCGAACCGGCGGTTTCGGCGCGAATGCTCAATCTGCTGGCGGTTGGTTTTTGCGGCGGGTTCACCACGTTTTCCACCTTCAGCTGGCAGACGCTGGAGCAAATGCAGAAGGGGCAGTGGAGCGCCGCCGTCGCGAATGTGCTCCTGTCTGTCTCCCTCTGCCTGCTGGCAGTCTGGCTGGGTTTCCGGCTGGGCCGGGCTTGAGCCGCCCTAGATTTTCTCGACCAGGTGGTCGGCCAGCCCGTAGGCGATGGCCTCCTCGGCGTTCAGGTAGAAATCACGGTCGGAATCCTTGGCGACCTTGTCGAAGGACTGGCCCGAGGCCGTGGCGAGGATCTGGTTCAACTCGGTGCGGAGCTTCTCCATTTCCTTGGCCTGAATGTTGATGTCGGAGGCGGGACCGACCATCCGCCCGGTGATGAGCGGCTGGTGGATGAGCACGCGGGCATGCGGATAAATGTAGCGGCGGCCCTTCTTGGCGGCGGAGAGCAAAATGGAGCCCATCGAGGCGGCCATGCCGGTCACCACAATCGTCACCGGGGAGGAGATGAGCTTGATCGTGTCGTAGACGGCCATGCCGGCGGTGATGGAACCGCCGGGTGTGTTCATGTAGAAGGTGATGTCCTTGCCCGGCGCGGTGACCTCGAGATAAAGCAGCTTCTCGGTCAGGTCCTTGGCGGTCTCGTCGGTGACGGCGCCCCAGAGGAATATTTTACGCTGCTCCAGGAATTTCTTCTGGATCAGGGCGCCGACGGAGGCCGGGGTGTTGGTCACGGCGGCCTCTTCCTGTTCCTCATCCTCATCATCGAGGCGGGGCACAATCGGGTTCTGGTAATCGCGGGAAAGGTGGTGGGCGGACATGGAGTTCAGGGAATACCGGGCGGTGCTTTTTGCGAGTAGTTTTTGTTCACAGGAGTTGCCATGGCCCGTCGTCCCAACCACCTTGGGCTGAAGTGAAAGCGCATGTGCAACGGCTGGAGGGACAGATCGTCGATCTGCATCGGCGCCGGATTTTCCCCGGGGTGGTCGAATGGTCGGCCAGGCGCATCACGATGATCCGCGAGGACGCCAGGATCCGGGCCCGGCAGTTCATCGCACCGGGTTTCGTCGATGCCCATATCCACATCGAGAGCTCGTTGCTGCCGCCGGTGGAGTTTGCCCGCTGGGCCGTGGTGCACGGGACCGTGGCGACCGTCAGCGATCCGCACGAGATCGCCAATGTACTCGGCCTGCGGGGCGTTGATTACATGGTCCGCGAGGGCCGGCGCTCACCCTTCAAATTCAATTTCGGCGCTCCTTCCTGCGTGCCGGCCACCCCTTTCGAGACGGCCGGGGCGGCGCTTGATGCCCGGACGGTTGCCCGCCTGCTGGCCCGGCCGGAGATCAAGTACCTGAGCGAGGTCATGAATTTTCCCGGGGTGCTGGCGCGGGACGCGAAACTCATGGCGATGATCGCCGCGGCCCGGAAGCACGGCAAACCCGTGGATGGGCATGCCCCGGGGTTGTGCGGAAGCCGGGCCGCCCGTTACGCTGCCGCGGGCATCACGACCGACCACGAGTGTTTCACGCTGCCCGAGGCGCGGGATAAATTGAAGTCCCGGATGAAGATTCTCATTCGCGAAGGCTCGGCGGCGCGGAATTTTGCGGCGCTGGCCCCGCTGCTCAAGTCGCACCCGGCGAAAGTCATGTTCTGCTGCGACGACCTGCATCCGGACCTGCTGATGCTGCGGCACGTTGATGAGCATGTGCGTCGCGCCCTTTGCGGTGGGGCGGACAGGTTCGATGTGTTGCGCTGCGCCTCGGTCAATCCCGTCGAGCATTACCAACTGGATGTCGGGTTGCTGCGTGAGGGTGATCCGGCGGACTTCATCGTCTTTGAAGGATGGGAAGACCTGAAGGTGCAACGGACGTATCTGCGGGGTGAACTGGTGGCGCGCCGCGGTCGCAGCCTGCTGCCGCGGGTGCGCTGCAGCACACCCAATGCTTTCCGGGCCCGGATCAGGCGTCCGGCGGATTTCCAGGTGCCGGCCGCGGGCGGCCGACTGCAGGTCATTGAGGCGCTCAACGGTCAACTCATCACCCGGCACCTGACGATGGAGCCGCGGGTGGTCGCCGGTGCGCTGCGGACCGATCTGAAACGGGACATCCTGAAAATCGCGGTGGTCAATCGTTACGCCACACAAGCACCCGTGGCGGTCGCTTTTATCAAAGGATTCGGGCTGAAGGCAGGCGCAATCGCCTCGTCGGTTGCGCACGATTCCCACAATGTCGTGGCGGTCGGCACGGACGACGCCTCGCTCTGTGCCGCCGTCAATCTGGTCATCCGGTCGCGCGGAGGGCTCAGCGTGGTGGGGCGGGGGCGGCGCGCGGTGTTGCCGCTGCCAATCGCGGGCCTCATGTCCGATCGCGACGGCCGCGCCGTGGCACAGCGCTACACCCTGCTCGATGCGCGGGCCAAGCAGCTGGGTTCCAGGCTTGATGCCCCGTTCATGACTCTTTCGTTCATGGCCCTGCTGGTGATTCCGGATCTGAAGCTGAGCGACCGGGGACTCTTCTCGTCTTCGTCGTGGGGTTTCGTTCCCCTGCAGGACCCGGCCCGGAAGTCCTAGTCCTGATGGGAGGTGCGGCGGCGCTCCTGCCAGCGTTCGCGTCCGGCAAACACGGGCAGCGAGTCGTTCACCGGTTCATCCTTCACGAGGAGAAAGTAGCGCGAGAACAGGTCGTCGGCGGTGCCCCAGGCAAAGCCGTAAGGCGGGCCGTCGGCGAGTACGGGCCGCTTGTAGAGATAGTAACCGAGAAGCAGGCCGCGGTATTTGAGCAACTGCGCCATCCGGTCGCGGTAGGAGGGGCGGCGCTCGGGCGTGAGGGAGCAGACAAAGGCCCGTTCGTAGATCAGGTCAAAGGACTCGCCCGGGAAATCATATTGGAAGAAATCGCCGAGCAGTACTTGGTTGGCCAGCGCGGGACCGACCATCCGCTTGGCCCGATCCACGGCGAACGGGGCGAAATCAATGGCCGTGACATTATAGCCGGCCTCAGCAAAGGCCTTGATTTCGTGTCCGGAGCCGCAGCCGGGGATAAGCACCTTGGCGCCCTTGCCCTTCTTTTTCAAAAACAGCTTCAGATCGGCCGGGATACCGTCGAATTCCCAAGGAGTTTCATCCTTGAGGTAGCGTGTGTTCCAATATTCCGGCTGGCTGGGGGTGGACATGAACTGGTCAATACAGATTAAGACTTTGCCACTGTAAATACGATAGCTTCGACGAAGGAAGATTCAGGATTAAACACAATATCTTACCGAACGGTCGGTTTTACAGATACCGGTCAGGCCTTGGGGGATGCCTTGCCGGAATTCTCCGCAGCCAGTCCGAGGGTGAGCAAATGCTCGATCCGGGCGGCGTCGTAAACGCAACCGGCCCAACTGCCTCCACTGGCATTTTGCAGGGCGGCCCAGAGCCGGGTGTCGGTCGGGACGTGGGGATTGGGTTTCAGGCCCGGATGCACCGGTCGGGCAGCGAGCTCGGCCGCGGTGATCGATACGGCATCCACCGAGCCCTCAAGGGAGCGGGTATCAACGCGCAGGCGGATCAGGTCTCCGTCGCGCAATTTCCCAATCGGACCGCCGGCCCAGGCCTCGGGGCTGATGTGCCCGATGCAAGCGCCGGTGGAGACGCCGGAGAACCGACCGTCCGTGATGAGCGCGATGCGCTGGCCGTCCTTCACGTACTTGAGGGCCGAGGTGACCTGATAGGTCTCGGGCATGCCGCAACCGGGACCGATGCCCGCAAGCACCATGACGTCGCCGGGTTTCACCGTGCCGGCTTTCAGCGCCGCGATGGCCTGCGCCTCGCTCACGAACACCCGGGCCGGACCCTCGTGCAGGAACACCCCGTCGGGACCGATAAGCTGTGGGGTGATGGCGGTGCTCTTCACCAGCGCGCCCTCGGGCGCGAGGTTGCCCCGGAGAAAAGTAATGGTGCGGGTGAGGCCGCGTTGGTCGGCCTGCGCGGCCGACATGATGACGCTGTCCGGGTCGATGCCGTCGAGGGCGCGGAGTTTCTCGCGCAAGCGCTGGCGGCGTTCGCTCTTTTCCCACCAGGCGAGGTTTTCCCCGAGCGTGCGGCCGGTGACCGTGCGGGCGTCGAGTTTCAGCAGGCCGAGGTCGCGGAGATGGAGCATGGTCTCGGGCACACCGCCCGCGAGATAGACCTGTACCGTGGCGTAATGCTGCGGACCGTTGGGCAGCGAGTCCACCAGGCGCGGCACGGTGCGGTTGAGGCGGGTCCAGTCCTCGACGGTGGGCCGGCGCAGTCCGGCGGCGTGGGCGATGGCGGGCACGTGCAGCACGAGGTTGGTCGAGCCACCGAAGGCGGCGTGGCACACCATCGCGTTGTGGATGGCATCGTCGGTGAGAATGTCGCGGGTGGTGGTGCCGGCGAGGTCGAGCGCGAGCAAGGCGCGAGCGGAGCGGCGGGCGACATCGCGCCAGATCTCCGAGCCGGAGGGGGCGAGCGCGGCGTGGGGCAGGGAGAGCCCGAGCGCCTCGGCCACAACCTGGCTCGTCGCCGCCGTGCCCATGAACTGGCAGCCGCCGCCGGGTGAGCCGCAGGCGCGGCAGCCCATCTCGGCAGCATGCTCGAGTGTGATCTCGTCGCGGGCAAAACGCGTGGCGAGGGTCTGCACCTTGCCGGTGTCCTCGGCCTCCTCGGCCAGCAGGGTGACGCCGCCGGGCACGAGGATGGTGGGCAGATCGGGCGAACCGGCGAGGGCCATGAGCATCGCGGGCAGGCCTTTGTCGCAGGTGGCGATGCCGAGCACGCCGCGGCGGGTGGGCAGGGAACGGATCAGGCGTCGCAGCACAATGGCGGCGTCGTTGCGGTAGGGCAGGCTGTCGAGCATCCCGTGCGTGCCGTTGGTGCGGCCGTCGCAGGGATCGCTGACATAGCCGGCAAAGGGAATGGCCTTGGCCGAGGTGAATTCCCGGGCGGCTTCCTGCATCAGGAGGCCGACCTCCCAGTGGCCGGTGTGGTAGCCCAGCGCGATCGGGGTGCCGTCGGGCGCGCGGATGCCGCCCTGCGTGCTGAGGATCAGGAACTGCTTGCCGAGCATCGCGGCGGGCGACCAGCCCATGCCGGCGTTCTGCGTCCAGCCGAAGAGGTCGCCACTCGACATGCGGCGGAGCCGGTCGGCGTCGAGCGGCAGGCTGCCGGCGGGGCCCGGCGCGGTCGTGCGCAGCGTGTAGATCGCGTCGTCGCCCGACTCGAGGATGGGATCGCGGTTCATGGCGCGGCCTCAGCCCACGGTATTCACCAGTGTGCCGATGGGCTCGATGGTGATGCGGATCTCGTCGCCTGCGCGCAAGGTGAAGGAGTCGGGCGGCACGACGCCGGTGCCCGTCATCAGGTAGGTGCCACTGGGGAAGGAATTGTCGCGGAACAGAAACCCGGCGAGTTCGGGGAAGGTGCGCTTGATCTGGCTGATCGACGTGGAACCGCTGAACGCCGCCGTGCCGGCCCGGTTGATCGTGATGGCGATCGCCGTCGTGACGGGGAGCGGTTCATCGGTCACGAGCAGGCAGGGCCCGAGGGCGGTGGAGCGGTCGTAGACCTTGGCCTGCGGGAGGTAGAGCGGATTCTCGCCCTCGATGTCGCGCGAGCTCATGTCGTTGCCGATGGTGTAGCCGAAGATGCGGCCGTGCCGGTTGATGGCCAGGGTGAGCTCGGGTTCGGGGACGTTCCATTTGGAATCGCCGCGGATGCGCACCGGCGTGCCGGGGGCGGCGACGCGATGCGGCGTACCCTTGAAAAAAAGCTCCGGGCGCTCGGCGTGATAGACCTTGTCGTAGAATGTGCCGCCGCCGGCGTCCTTGGACTCCTCCATGCGCGCCGTGCGGCTGCGGAGGTAGGTCACACCCGCGGCCCAGATTTCCTGCGTGCCAATGGGCGCACCGGGACTGGGGGGCAGGGTGGCGGGCGCACCCGAGGCCCAGGCCCCGCGGGCGAGGGCGGCCGGATCGGTGGCCGTGAACAGGCTATCGATCGTCAGCGGATCCGAGGCCCGGCGGACAACGCCATCCTGGACGAGAAGCAGACCGTGGGAATCGGTGAAGACACGAATCATGGGGCAGAGGGATTGGTACGGGATTCCCGGCAGGCAGGACAGCCGGAAATGCACCGGCGGCAGCACTCAGCTCCCAGCAGAAGGTGACCGCGACTGTCCGGACGCGATAACTATAGAGCGTGACCACCCTGATGCTGGCTTGCTTCCGCCCGCGGCTCTGCCGAGGTTTTCGGGCCGGGCGCAACGCCTTCCGCTGATGCACGCATCCACCTCCGAACCCAGTGCCGGCCGTGTCGTCCGCACGCTCCATGATGGGTTTTGGGATCTGACCCAGGTGATCGAGCTGGCGGATGGCTCGCAGCGGGTGCGCAAGCGTAGCAAGGGCGCGACCGCCGAGCGTCCCTGGGGACCGGAATCACTGCGCCGCGAAATCCGCTATCTGAAGACGGCCTCGCCCCGGTCGGCCTCCGCGCTGCCGCCACTCCTCGCCAGCTGGGATCGCTTGGCGGAAGGAGTCGTGGATGTGGGTTACGAGATGCCCTTTTATTCCGATCACCGGGATTGCGGCACGCTCGCTTGCGGTGCGGCCCTCGGGCAGGAAGAGATCGACCAATTCCAGCGCGAGCTGGCTGACGCTGTACTCGAACGATTGCACGAACCGGCTCCGGCCGACCCGGCCCGCGAGCCGTTGTCCCGGCACATGACGGGTGCGGTACGGCAGGCCTTTGACAGGTTGGTGGGCGACCCGGCTTTCGCCGCGCTGATCGAGGCGGAACAGATCGAACTCAACGGCCGGCCGGCGCGGGGCCCGCGCGCGGCGTTCGAGGCCATTGTTCGTAATACGAACATTCTGAATTTGGTAGACTCGACTCCCGCGGTGCGGCTGCACGGCGATCTGCACCTGGAGAACATCCTGTGGCGGCCGCTGGCCATGGCGGGGGCTGAGCCGCGACTGATCCTGATCGATGTGGTCTCGGTCGCGGGCGTGACCTTTGGCCTGCCGCTGTGGGATTTGGTCAAATACGAGTCTTATGCCACCGGCGAGCTGATGGCGCTGCGCTCGGAAAAGATCGAGGTGGCGGGCATCGGGGAG
>JANMTJ010000226.1:0-4691 GCA_031390295.1 Oleiharenicola sp. | reverse complement strand
CTCCCAACGGCGGGCCCAGCGGTCCCGCCCTACCAATTTCTTCCAAACATGAAATCCAACATCCAGTCCAAGCTCGCGGGTAAAACCGCTCTCGTCACCGGTGCCTCCAAGGGCATCGGCGCCTCCATCGCCAAGCATCTCGCCGCCGCGGGTGCGTCCGTCGTCGTCAACTATGCCTCCAGCAAGGCCGGCGCCGACAAGGTCGTCGCCGAGATCACCGCCGCGGGCGGCAAGGCCGTCGCCATTCAAGGTGACGTGGCCCAGCCGGCCGACATCACGCGCCTGCTCGCCGGGACCAAGGCCGCCTTCGGCCAGCTCGACATCCTCGTGAACAACGCCGGGGTCTACGAATTCCTGCCGCTCGAGGCCGTCACGCCCGAGCATTTTCACCGGCAGTTCAACATCAACGTGCTTGGCCTGCTTCTCACCACGCAGGAGGCCGTGAAGCTGTTCCCGGCCACGGGCGGCAGCATCATCAACATCGGCTCGGTCGTCAGCAGCCTCACGCCGCCCAACAGCGCCGTCTACACCGCCACCAAGGGCGCAGTCGATGCGATCACCGGCGTGCTCTCCAAGGAACTCGGACCGAAAAAGATCCGCGTGAACTCGCTCAACCCGGGCATCGTCGAGACCGAGGGCTCGGTCTCGGCGGGCTTCATCGGCTCCGATTTCGAGCAGCAGGCGGTCTCGCAGACTCCGCTCGGCCGCACCGGCCAGCCCCAGGACATCGCCACGATTGCCGTTTTCCTGGCGTCGGATGAGTCCGGCTGGCTGACCGGCGAGGAACTTCGTGCCGGCGGCGGCATGCACTGAGCCACTGCCGCACCCGCTCGGCTCTCCACGCCATGTTCTTCGCGACCCTCATTCTCACCACCCTTATCCTGGCCGTCGCCACCGACGGCCCGGCCGAGGCCGAGTGACCGCGGGTGGCCTCCGCCCGCAGGAGCAGTAGCCCGCCCGGGTTCAGTATTTGTCCATCACCTGCCACATGATCCAGGTGGCGCCGAGGCTGAACACGATGAGGCCGGACAGGCCGAAGATCACGGAGATGAGGTTGAAGCCGCTCAGCGCCACCGCGCCCACGATGGCGAGATTGCCGCCGATGAGCAGGGTCCAGTAGTCGCGTTTGCGGCGGGACTTGAGCTCCCGGATCTCGACCTCGTTCAGGCCGAGTTTCTTCTCCACCGACCGGTTCTCATCGAGGACGGCATAGATATCGTTGGGGTCGTCCGCCTTGCGCGCACCCGTGGCGGCCTGGCCGTGCTTGGCGACCGGTCCGGCCATGATGGCCAGCTCCTTTGCGGTCGGCAGCGGTGGCAATCCGGATGACGCGGCGTTGTCCCGCTTGAAGTCCCGGTCCTTGAAACCGTAATTCTTGCGCGGGGGATCGGGTTCGTCGGGCACGGGCTGAGCAAACGGGAAAGTGCGCCGGAGTCGACGCGCTTTTGGGCGACGTTCCCGCCGCCGCCGGCCTCTTGTCCTACGGCTCAGAAACCCCGTAACTTTCCCGCCCGGGCGGGGTTTTCAAGGGGTACACCATGCTCTCCCACCTGCGTCTTGCCTTGCGCTCGCTCGCCCGTTCCCGGGGGTTTGCGCTCATCGCCGTGCTCACGCTCGCCGTGGGTATCGGCAGCACGACGGCCATCTTCAGCGCCCTGCAGGCGCTGGTGATCACGCCGTTTTCCTACCCCGCCGCCGACCGCCTCGTCCACGTGTGGTCGGGCAACTACTGGCCGCTTTCCCCCGCCGACTCCCACGACCTGCGCGCACAGTCTTCCAGCTTCGGGCCCTTCGGCATCTACCAGCCCTCGACCTTCAACGTCGGGACCGAGAACGCGCAGTCGGTCATCGGGGTCAGTGGCACCGCGGACGTCCTGCGGGCGTTCGGCGTGCCGCCGCTGCTCGGCCGCTGGCTCGAGCCCGCCGACCAGGCCCCGGGCGCGGCGCCGGTCGTCATCCTCAGCCACAGCCTCTGGCAGCAGCTGTACGCCGGCGACGCGCTGGCCGTCGGCCGCAAGGTGCGGCTCAACGGCAAGGACGCCGAGATCGTAGGCATCATGCCCGCCGGCTTTGAATTTGTCAGCCCGTGGATGCGCACCGAGGCCTGCCAGCTCTGGACGCCCCGGTCGTTCAACGACGAGGAGCTGAAGAAGCGCGACAGCCATTACCTGCTCGGCATCGCCCGGCTGCGCGACGGCGTGTCGGTCGCGACCGCCGATGCGGAGATCAAGACGCTCGGCAAGCGGCTGACGCAGCTGTATCCCGATTCCAACACCCGCAAGGAATTCCTGGTGCGCTCGCTGCACGAGGAGATGACGCGGGAGCTCGGCAAGCAGGTGTGGCTGCTCTTCGGCGCGGTGGGGCTGGTGCTGCTGGTGGCCTGCGGCAACGTGGCGAGCATGCTGCTGGCGCGCAGCGCGCGGCGGCAGGGCGAATTCGCCGTGCGGGTGGCGTTGGGCGCGGCGCGCGGCGACCTGCTGAAGCTGGCGCTGGCCGAAAGCGCCGTGCTCGCGCTGGCCGGGGCCGCCCTGGGCGTGGCGCTGGCGTTCGGCGGGGTGAAGATTTTGCAGGTGCTCGCGCCGGTGAGCGACGCGCGCAAGGCGGCGATCGCCCTCAACGGGACGGCCCTCGCCTTTGGGCTGGGCGCAACCGCGCTGACGGCGCTGCTGGCCGGGCTGCCGCCGGCGCTGGCGGCCATGCGGACCTCGGTGGCGGGCGTGCTGCGCGCCGACGCGCGCGGGGCGGTGGGCTCGCATTCGCGGCACCGGATGCTGCGCGGCCTCGTGATCGCGCAGGTGGCGGTGGCGTTCGTGCTGGCGAACGGCGCGGTGCTGTTCTCCACGGCCTACCTGAAGGTACTGAAGGAAAACGAGGTGCTGGCCAACGACGGGGTCGTCACGGCGCAGGTCTCGTTGAACGGGCCGCGCTATGAGAAGGACGACGCCCGGGTGCGTTTCTGGTATGATTTTGTGGAGCGGACGCGGGCCCTGCCCGGCGTGACGAGCGCCGCGATCACCTCCAAGCTGCCACTGGAGGGCGGAAACAACACCAACGCGCTCGTGAACGACGAGACCTACGATCCGACGCAGAAGCGGCTGTCGGTGGAGCGCTCGTCGGTGACGGAGGATTATTTCAAGGCGATGGGGCTGACCCTGCTGAAGGGACGCAACCTGCAGGCGGAGGACCGCACGGGCGACATCCGCGGCGTGGTGGTCAACCAGGCCTGCGTGGACAAGGCCTGGCCGAAGAAGGACCCGATCGGCGAGCTCATGCGCGGCAACAACCCGGGCAAGCCGTGGTATGTGGCCCGCGTCGTGGGCGTGGTGGAGAACGTGAAGCAATGGGGTGCCACCGCGGAGGTGCAGCCCGAGATGTACACGGCGCCCGAGGGACATTGGGGCGGCCGGGCGTTCCTGGTGCTGCGGACGCCGCTGCCTGTCGCGCAACTGGCGCCGCTGCTGCGCCGCGCGCTCGCGGCGATCGACGGCGAACTGGCGCTGAAGGACGTGCGCACGATGCGGCAGGTGGTCGGCCAGTCCACGCAGGGCGACCGGGCGGTGACCGGATTGGTGAACTTTTTCATGGCGATCGCACTCGGACTTGTCGCGGTCGGTTTGTATGGCACGCTGTCGTATTCCGTGCAGCAGCGCACGCGGGAGATCGGGGTGCGGGTGGCGATTGGCGCCATGAAGGGCGACATCGTCCGCCTCGTGTTCGCCCAGGGCAGCCGCTGGGTCGCGGCCGGGCTGGTGCTCGGCCTCGCGGGCAGCATGGCGCTTTCGTCGGCCCTGAAGTCGCTCGTGTATCGCATGGACGGCCTGACCGCGCCGCCGTTGCTCCTCGCCACCGCCGTCGTGGGCCTCGCCGCCATCATCGCCTGCTGGCTGCCGGCCCGCCGCGCCGCGAAGCTCGATCCCCTCGACGCATTGCGGGCCGACTGAGCTTTGGTCCGGGTTTGCCTGTTGACTCAACGGGCGGGCATTGCTGGTTTGGTGGCGCGCGGGCCAACGTCGCATGAAACAGCTGTTCATATTGTTGGCCGCCGCCTTCCTGTTTGCTGGGCCCGGCGCGGCTGCGGACAAGACCGAGAAGTCTTCATCGGGCAAACTTAAATACCGCATCGAGTACGGCAAAATTTGGGACAAGGTCACCCTGACCTCGCGAGTGAAGCCGGAATACCCGAAGGAGTTGCGGGCTGCCGGAGTGCAGGGCGACGTGATCGTGAGTTTCGTGGTGGAAGGGGACGGCAGCGTGAGCGTGGCCCACGGGGATTGTCCGCAGTATCCCGTGTTGGCCAGACTGGCGGAGGGCGCAGTGCGGCGGTGGAAATTCGTCGGCACCTATTCCCGTCCGGGCGTCTTTACGCGGATCAGCACATCGGTTCTGATCAAGTTCCGCCTGCTGGGCAGTGCGGTGAGCACCGCAAAGTAGAGTCGCTGTATTCTTCTTACAGCGACTTTCCCTGGGCTTTTCTGTTTTCAATGCGAGATTGCCGCGTAGCTTCAGATCATGGCTGTTTACCAGACGACGCTGACCGTCCGCACGCGCGGGGCCTGGACCTACGAGATCACGGAGGAGGTGACGCGGGCGTTGCAGGCGAGCGGGATGGACCAAGGGGTGGCGACGGTGTTCTGCCCGCACACGAGCTGCAGCCTGGTGTTGATGGAGAACGCCGATCCCACCGCCCGGCG
>JANMTJ010000203.1:0-3175 GCA_031390295.1 Oleiharenicola sp. | reverse complement strand
GGTGTCGCCGATGCCTTCGGCGAGCAGCGTGGCGATCCCGGCTGTCGCCTTGACGATGCCGGCGGGGGGCGGACCGGCCTCGGTGACTCCCAGGTGCAACGGATGATCGGTGACCTCGCTGAGCTGACGATACGCCTCGATCATCAGCGGCACGTTCGAGGCCTTCACCGAGATCTTGATGAGATCGAAGCGTATCGTCAGCTCAGCGAGGTCACCGATCACCCGTTGCATCTGGGAGTCACCGAGGCCGGCCCACCCCCTGGCGGCATCGTCAAGGCGACAGCCGGGATCGCCACGCTGCTGGCCGAAGGCATCGGCGACACCATTCGCTACTCGCTCACCTCGGACCCGGTCGATGAGGCCCGTCTCGGTCGACAGCTCCTGGAGGACTTCGGACTGCGCGAGCGTAAGAACGTCGACCTCATCGCCTGCCCCTCCTGCGGCCGGGCGGAGATCGATGTCTACAAGATCGCCCAGGAGGCCCAGGCTGCGTTCGCCGATCGGCAGATCCCCCTCCAGGTAGCGGTGATGGGCTGTGTCGTGAACGGGCCAGGTGAAGCGCGAGATGCCGACATCGGTATCGCAGCCGGGAACAAGCGTGGCCATCTCTTTGTCAAGGGCAATGTTGTTGTTCGGAATGTAGCTGTCGACCGGTGAATCGACATCGATCCAGGTACTGCGGTCGAAGATGTTCCAAGGCGTGGCCCAGCGCGCGGGCGCGAGCTGGGATTGAAAGAGCCGGGTCATGCCCGTGTTGCGCTGGAAGCCGATGAGCGGTTTCCAGGTGACGCTGCCGAACTGAATCTTGCCCGTGGTTTCCGCCTGAAAAGTGCGGCGCTGGGTGGAGTTCGCCTCATAGCGCATGCGTCGGACCAGAGTGGAACCGGTGGCGAGAGTCGAAAGATCTTCCGGCAGATTCGCGTTCAGGTACAGGCTGGCCTCCTTGAAGGTGGTGGGCACGTTGGCGAGGAAGCTGGCCGGGAGTGCGATGGTCACGTCGCCGCGACCCGTCTGGTTCATCTTCTGCACACTCCGGTTCCAGTCGAAGATGACCCGGGTGGTCCAGTTGGGCGTATGACGGATCTCGTAGTCGGCCGTGAACGTCTCGACCTCGGTTTTTTTGAAATCGAAGGCACTGGTGGCGTTGTAGCGGCGGTCCGCGATGGCGTAGTGGCCGAAGTAATTGAAGCCGGTCCGCGGGATGAGAATACTCTGGCGCATGAGGGCCTGCGGGTCTTCGTTGCGCCGGTACCACTGGTAGTCGAGGTTGAGCGTGGAGTTGTCGGTGACCTTGACCGTGACGTTGGGGTTCATCACGAAGATGTCACCGCTGACCTTGTCCACATAGCGTTCGAGGTTTTCCCAGGCGGTGTTGAAGCGCAGGAACACCCGGTCGCCGATCACCGGCTGGTTCACGTCGACCTGGGTGCGGGCGTAGTCATAGCTGCCACCCTGAACGGAGACGGAGCCAAAGGGCTTCTCCTGGGCGCGCTTGGTGATGTAGTTCACCACGCCGCCCGGTGCGATCTGGCCGTAAAAGAGCGAGGCCGGTCCCTTGACGACTTCGACGCGCTGGATACGCGAACCGTCAACATAGAGCGGGCTGTAGAAGCCGTTGCGCTGCGGAACCGATTGGAAGCCGCGCACCATGATGAAAGCGTTGCCACTGGAAAACCCTTCGGAACCACTGGTGACCGACGGGGCGAATTTAAGCACATCGGTCAGGTCGCGGGTGCCAATATCGTTGATGAATTGCTCGGTGAACGCGCTGACCGCGAACGGCAGGTCCTTGATGGGGGTATCGATGCGGGTCGCGGAGACGGAGTTGCCCGCCTGGTAGCCCTTGTCCATGGCGGCCGTGACGGTGAAGGTGCTGAGCGTGACGACTTGCTCGGCCGCGGCAGCAGGCGCGGGTGTCGTGGTCTGGGCAAAACTGGTAGCGGCGGGCGCGGCAGCCAGGAAGGCAAACAGGAGGGTGGGTAACGGTTTCATGGGTGTGGATACGGACGGGGTTCCGCAGCGTGGTGCTGCACTGTGCAGGGGGTGCACGCAGCTCACGCCGGGATGGGGGCGGGAGACAATCCCCGGCCTGTGCGCCACGTCGCACAAACAATCGTGGCCGGGCGGAGGGGAAGGGGCAGCGGCAGGTGCATCGCCGGCTCAGATGCCGCCGCCGGCCCAGCGCAGGAGCAGCCAGAAGACGAGGATGATCGTGCCGGAGGTGGCGCAGCAGCCGAGGAAACCGAGCGTGTCCACGCGGTCCCACCGGCCGAACTCCCAGGAGGAATTCGCGCCGAGGAGCTTGGTGTGGTCGAAGCGGTGCGGGTCGCGGCTGGTCTCCTCCACTGCGGCGGCTTCGAGCTCGGGCGTGGCGCCGACCGGCGTCTTCATCTTGCCGTAGAACTGGTCGAGGCGCGCGCGGTCGGGTGGCCGGGTGACGAGGCTCACGAGGATGAGGACGACGAACGGAAAGAAGCCGTCGAAGAGAAACTGGGCGGTCTCGCGTCCGGCGGGCGAGAGCTTCGCCGGTTTGAGCCCGACCCAGGAGAGGACGTAACACCCCAAGTTGAACCGGCCGCGGCCCACGCGCGGGCTGGAGAGATCGTCCGGGTTGGTAAGGACCACCTGCTTGAAATAGACCGGCACCGGCTTGCCGGCCGGTCCTGCCACGGTCTGCACCAGGGCCGGGTGCCGGGCGAGGGCCGGCACATGCGACGCGGTCAGCGGCGCGAGCAGGATGGCGAAGGCCGACAGGGCGACCGAGACCCACACGGCGGGCCCGGTCAGGCGCCGCCAGAAGAACATCAGGATCACAGCCGCCCCGAAGGGGATGTTCACGGTGAGCACGAGCTTCACCAGGGTCTCGACGTCATTCATCGCCTCGGCGGAGACGACGCCGAGCACGAGCACGGAAAAGATCACCCAGCGCGCGACCCGCACGGAACCGGCCTGCGTCGTGTCGGGGCGGAGGTGGCGCCAGAAGTTGCGCACGAAGAGCGAGGCGATGGCCAGAGCCTTGGCGGCGAGGGTGGACATCGTGCCGGCGAGGATGCCGGCCAGCATGAGGCCGATGAAGCCGGGCCCGAGCAGGCGGTTGGTCATCACCCCCCAGGCCGCGTCGGGATCGGCGAGGCCGTTGGGCCCGAAGAGCGCGATGGCGATCAGGCCGGCGAAG
>JANMTJ010000194.1:0-1753 GCA_031390295.1 Oleiharenicola sp. | reverse complement strand
CGAGCCCCAGTCGGTGCCGAAGCTCATGCCGACCTTGGTGGCATTCTCGGTGGCGCCGCGCGCCTGATCCCCGGCCGTCACGGCGGACGCCAGCTTGCGGCCCGGCGGGATGCGCAGCAGGGCATGCCCCGCCTCGACCTGCTCGCGCATGAGGTCGCCCACCCGCTCGTCACCGGTGAGATAATAATAGTAACGGCGGTTGGTGGCGGTCGCGATACGCAGCTGCTTGGCGCTGCAGCCCCAGTGCTGGACGTTGTGCCGCGAGCCGAGCGGGGCGAAACGCCCGACATGGTGCACGTCCACCTCGCCGGTGTGGCGCGTCATGGCCTCGGCGAAGCGGAACACGTCGGCCCGGCCGCTCCGCAGGTAGTGGAGCCAGAGCCAGAGGTCGGTCGAGAGCTCGGAATTGTCCCAGGCAAAGCCGCCGACATCGTACCGCCATTCGTGGCGGTCGGCGTCGTAGGTGTGCATGACGTCGCCGTAATTCCAGAAGCCATACCAACGGCGCTGCTCCCGCTGGCCGAGATAGTAGGCAAAATGGGCGTCGAGCCGGTCCTCCACCACGGCGCGGGCCGGAGTCGAACGGTCCACCGGGCTCCAGAGTTCGCCAAATACCGCGCACTGCTGCAGGTAGCCGGGCGAACTCACGAGCAGCGGTGGGGCCGACAGCACCCGCTGCAGGGTGGCGAAAGTCTCGCGGGTCGGCGTGGCGGCGAGGCACCAGAGGTGCAGCTCGCTGGTGCGGGCGACGCCCTCGGGCGAGTTGAACCCGGGCTCGTAATCCTCGTAGGTGATCTCGAGGCCGCCGTTGTATTGCTTCTCGAAGGTGTCCATGCCCATGCCGTCATGGTAGGGCCGCAGGTCCATCGGCTTCGCGTCCGGGGCCCACATCCACATCGTCACCTCAGCCGCGTCACACGTGGCGCCACGAATGTCGAGCTGCGCCGGGTGGCTCTGCCAGAAATTGCGCAGGCCGAAGGCGACGCCGCCCGTCGGCGTGCCGATGTAGCCCAGGCCCCCCGCGCGCTGGCCCTGGGCGGAATCCAGCCACGTGAAGCCGTCCCGGGTGCGCTTGCGGATCTGGAAACCGTCCGCGTTTCCCTGCAGCAGCGTCCAGTCCGCGTAGGCCGCGACGTATTTGAGCCGGTCCGCGACCTGCCGGTTCCACTCTGCCAGCGGCGGCGTGGCCCGGCCGGCGACCTGCGCCTCGCGGACAGCCGCGCCCGGGTCGCGCCGCAGGCCGGTGATGCCGCGCACGGCCTCGCCGAAGAGTCCGGCCTCCTGGCCGCTGAAACGCACATGCCGGTCGTGCAACTCGCCGCGCAGGGGCACGGCGAAGGTCACGCCCAGCCCGGCGATGAAATCCTTCTGCGCGTCGCCATCGTAGATGATCGTGTGCAGCAGGCGGACCATGTCGCCACCGGCGTGGAAATACAGCCGCACGACAAACGGCAGCCAGCTGCGGCCGCCGCCGGTCGCAGACCCTGAGCCTGTCGAGTGGGCATGGCGGCCATCGATCTTCACCACGGCCCGCACCGGGCCGGTCTGCTCGACCGTGACCGCAGATATCTCACCCGTGAACGCCTCCGTGCGTACGGCGGCGTCAGGGCGATCCTGCACGCGGCAGACCAGGCGGCCGGACCGGGCGATTTCACGGCCGTCGCGCGTGATGGAACGGATGAGGGCGTCACCCTTGCGGCCGAGCACCACGCGGATCACGCCCGTGTCCACCTCGATCGTGTCGGCCGTATCC